>JBBDNH010000319.1:0-10538 GCA_040877745.1 Dehalococcoidia bacterium | reverse complement strand
CGTGGAGATGGGGCTCACGCACTGCCCGCAGGGCTTCCGCCTGCTCTCGAACTTCGGCTACGACGCGATGCAGAGCCAGCTCCACGGCCACATCCACGTCCTGGGCGGCACGTTCCTCGGCGAGTACGCTTAGGAGGGACTTGGGGAACCTGAGTATGGCCGTGTGTGCTCGTGAGCCTGGGCTCTGAATGTAGCTAGCCTTGACGGATGAAGGAGGGTGGGGCATAATTGAGCATCATAGAACAGCCGTGCTGACCGGAAAGGATGATCCTATGCGTGCGACGCCCCCGCTTTGGTTGAATCCACCGAAGGTAATGCTGATTCCCTGCAACGTGCTCAGGAAAATCGATCCCCAAGGACTCATGGTGGAAGTGGACGTGGATGGTGAGAAGCGCTCTATTGTTGTTCGTGAGGATGCAGTACGCCTCAAACAAGGCGAGACTTTCCCCGCCACTGGCAACCTTGTCGTAGTGGTTGTCGCCGAACTTCCGGGCGGCGACTCGAGGATGCTGACTGAGCTACCAGCTACGCCATTCTCTGGGAGTCAGCGAATAAAGGTCAAGCCCCAGAGCCTTCTCCAGCCAGCATAAGAGGTGAGTCATGGCGCTGTCGGACGTCGAAATCTGGATGGAATTGCAGGCTGGCAGCCTGATCATCGATCCACTGCCCGACGCCACCAGCGTCAATGCCGCTTCACTCGACCTTCATCTGGACAAGGATGTTCATGTGTATAAGGAGGTTCCGGCGGGAACCAAGATCGACCTAGCCGATGCCAACGCGACGTCGATGGTCGCTTACAACACTGATATCGTTGACATCACAGCTAGAGACTTCTATCTAGAGCGTGGTGACTTTGTCATTGGATACACCCGAGAGAGTGTGATCCTGCCAGCGCACCTTCTCGCACGAATCGAGGGAAGAAGCTCGATGGCTCGGCTGGGCATCTCCATCCACAACGAGGCGCCTACGATTCAGCCGGGCTTCGAGGGCCAGATCGCCTTGGAGCTGACAAACGTTGGCCCGTTGGTGCTCCAACTCCGTGAGGGCCTAATCATCTGCCAGCTCGTCCTAGAGTCACTCGGCTGACCAACCACGAAACCCTACAAGGGCCAGTTTCAGCAGCAGAGATCGAAGAGCTAGAGTGTCCGTTAGAACCGCTCGTTGTCTGGAGGCGCCTACGCCTTCAGCGCCGCTACTTGCGCCTCGAGCAGCTCCTTGATTCCGGACTCCGCCAGCGCCAGCAGCTCGTCCATCTCTGCTCGCGCGAAGGGCTGGTCCTCCGCGGTGCCCTGCACCTCCACGAAGCGGCCGTCGCCCGTCATCACGACGTTGAAGTCGACCGACGCGGCCGCGTCCTCCTCGTAGCAGAGGTCGAGCAGCTTCGCGCCCTCCAAGATGCCGGCGCTCGTCGCGGCGACGGCGGTCGTGAAGGGAATCGACGAGTACGTCCCCGCGTCGACCAGCGTCTGGAACGCCTGGTGCAGCGCGACGTACGCGCCCGTGATCGACGCCGTGCGCGTGCCGCCGTCCGCCTTCAGGACATCGCAGTCGATGGTGAACGTGCGCTCGCCCAGGATGTCGAGGTTCGTCACGGCGCGCAGCGCGCGTCCGATCAGCCGCTGGATCTCCTGCGTCCGGCCGGACGGCCGTCCCGCGGCCGCCTCCCGATTCGTGCGTTCTTTCGTCGAACGGGGGAGCATGCCGTACTCGGCGGTGACCCAGCCGGAGCCGCTGCCGCGCAGGAACTGCGGCAGCCGGTCCTCGACGCTCACGGCGCAGAGCACCTGCGTGCCGCCGAGGTCGATCAGCGCCGAGCCCTCGGCCCACGGCAGGTAGCCCGTGGCGATGCTGATTGGGCGCAGCTCGTTGGCCTTCCGGCCGTCGATGCGATTCATGGCGTCGCGGAGTATAGCATGGGGTCGCCGCCCGACCCGGCTATGCGGTGCAGGTGACCTCGCCGCTCTCGGAGTGGGCCGGGACCTCCTGCGGGTCGCCGATCGTGGCGTCGGCGATGAGCTCGATGGCCATCTCCAGCTCCGCCGAACCTTCAGCTTCGCACAGCACCGTCAGCGTGCCGACCACCGTATCGCCCTCCAGGCCTTGCGCCGCGGCGCCTGCGAAGCGCACCATGTTCGGCGCGAACTCGGTGTTGCAGACGGCCGGCGGTGGCGTCGCCTCGCACTCCGGGATCGACGCGACCGCGGCGTCGTATGTGATGTCGAACGTCCATGCGCCCAGTCCGGGCGCGGCGAACTCGCGCACCGCGATCTCGACCTCCCCGGACTCGCCCACGGCGAGCTCGATCGAACCTACGGAGACGGTTGGCGCATCCTCCGGGATCGTGGGAGCGCCTGCGGCATCGCCCGGCGTCTCCTGAGCGGGTGTCTCGTTGCCGGCGGTCGGCTCGGCGCCGTCGTCGTCGTCGCCGCCGCACGCAGCGGCGAACACGAGCGCCGCGATCGCGAGCGCGACGAGGACGGGCATCCAGATACGCGTCGTTCTCATACCAAAGCGAGTATAGCGAGTGTGGTTCTTATGGGAAATGGAGCCTCGTCCCGCTAGTTCAGCGGCGATTGCACCGCGAAGAGCTTGAGTTCAGCGTCCTTCACGAGGAACGACGTCTGTCCCTGGCCGCCGGCGCGGACGGTCAGCTCCAGCGAGAGCGGGCTGGGCTTGCGGAGAGCCGCCGGATGGTACACTGCAACGCGCTGCCACTCGGTCGTCAGCTCAAACGTCGCAGCCGACGTGGTCTCCTGGCGAAGCGCAACGGTGACGTCCATCGGCCCCGACGCACCGTCGATTCTCACCATGGCCGACCCGACGTACGTCAGGTTCTCGACCGGCGCGCTCTTACCCAGGAGGACGCCGTACTCGGACTCCGACGATGTGACGCGAAGGCCGTCCGCCGTCTCGGTGAGGCGCGTTTGCGGCGCAGGCGTCGCGTTCGCCGCGGCCAGGAGATTCTCCCCATCGGGCGGCGACCACAAGGCGAAGCCCTCGCGCCCGGCCTCGACCGTCTGCGCGACGTAGGTTTCGTACCATCCCCACGCCAGGGTGCAGTCTCCCTGCTCCGGCGGCGGCACGCTGAGCAGTTGCTGAGGTCGCATCGGGTGCAGCGTTGCGCCCGGGCGCACCAGGTTGAGCATTCGCGGTACCGCATAGCCCGGGCCGCGCGCCGGTAGCTCGAACAGGTAGATGCGGCTGCCCTCCGATGGTCCGGTGCATCCGTCCCTCACCGCGGCTTCGATCGCCTGATACTCGTCGCTGTGCAGAGGCACCCAGTTCTGCGACTCGATCGTGCGCGCTGATAGGACGGCGATCAGACTGAACGTCAGCGCTCCTCCTACGGCGAGCGCCCCGGGCCGGCTGATCGCCGAAAGCCGCTCGTAGCCGCTCGACAGCAGCACCGCGATGAAGATCGCCCAGGGGAGCGAAGCGTGGTACGTCCAGCGATGCGCGAACGTCGTGTCGAGGAAGGACGAGGGTAGCAGCATCACGACCGCCGAGAGATAGAGCGCTGGCAGCAGCCAGGCGCGTCGCCATGCGGAGAGCACCGCCGCGGACGTGAACACGCCCAGCGCCGCCCAGCGCGCCTCGGCAACCCACTCCGCGTACCAGAGCGGCCAGGGCAGGCTGATCCAGCTCAGCGCAATGCCGAGCCGCGGCACGGCGTGCCAGCCGATCTCGAACTGGCCTTCGCCGTCCGAACCAACCACGTTGGTGATCTGGGGCAGCGCGTAGGCCGTCCAGAGCGCGATGAGCGGAAGGACGAGCAGGCCCGCGTCGCGCAGCCCGCGCAGGTCGCTCGGCGGCCTGAGCGCCAGCGTCATGATCACCAGCACCGCCGGGAGCGCGGCCGCGTCCTCCTTGGAGAGCAGCGCCGCCGCCATCGCTGCTCCGGCGAGCGCCAGCCAAACGTACCGGCGTCCGCGCAGCCACTCGAGAAAACAGAGCGCCATCGCGACGGAGAAGAAGCCGGACATCGCCGCCGTGATGCCCGTCGCCCAGGGCACCATGGCGCTGTACGTTGGCGAGACCACGAACAGGCCGGCGGCCAGCATGCCCGTTAGCTCCGACCTGGTCAGCCGGAACGCCAGCAGCCCCAGCAGAATACCTGCGCCGGTGTGGAACGCGAGCGTCACGACGTGAAACGGCGTGCCGCTCAGTCCGAACGCGCGATACATGCCATAAAAGTAGAGGTCGACCAGCGGCCGCCAGTAGGGCGAGGCGCCCCTCGGGTACTCGAACGCTTCCTTGACGGCCTCGCCGAAGCCCAGGTCCGCCGCGACGCTCAGCCAGAGGAAGTCGTCCGTCCAGAACCAGAGACCGGCGAATTGCTGGTACACGGCGATGGCGAGCAGCACGGGCACCGCGACGACGCCGATCGCGCCCGCGGTCGAGAGACGAGGACGGTTGCCGCTGAGGGCGGTCTGCTCGGTCGCCAAGGCTCCTCCGAAGGGGAACAGTCGAACGACGGGCAGTGTTACAGCTAGTCGATCCTATGTCAACTTGGGAGCTACTGTGCGGCGGCGGCTGCCTCTTCGCGCGCGATCTCCGCGCGCACGTCGTCCGGCGTCATGGCGCCCGGCTGCGCGCCTTCGCGCGCGAGCCGCGCTGCGATGCGCTGCAGGGCGGCGTTCGCCGGCGTGGGAACGCCGTGGAGCCGGCCCAGCAGCGCGATCTCGCCGTTCAGGTAGTCCGTCTCGATCGACCCCTGGCCGCGCGCCAGGCTCTGCCACGATGACCCGCCCAGCCTTCGCGGGCCGCCCGGCGCAAACGTGAGCACGCCCTCGCGGCGCGCGGCCATCTCCTCGGCGGACGCGTAATCGATGCCCGCTGCCTCGTAGCACGCGACGGCCTCCGCTCGCACCTGCGAGCCGGCTTCGCGCGTGTCGGCCTCGCGACCGCAGGCGGCCTGGATGGAGTTGTTCAGGTTGTTCAGCAGCTTGGCGTACTTCCAGCGCATGATGCGCTCCTGCGGCACGACGCTGAAGTCGGACGCGTTCAGCGAGTCGGCCACGGTCTGCGCGAGGCCGTCCGTGCCCTGGGGATAGCACCCCAGGTCGAGCACGCCGGTCTTGTTCGACATGTGCGCTTCGACGACGCCGGGCTCCATGTGCGCGGCCGGCAGGAACACGAGCACGCCGTACACGAGCGGGAACCGGCGCAGCGCCATCCGTTCGTTCGCGACGCCGTTTTGCGCGCAGAACACGGGGATGGCGTCGCTCGCCGCCGCGCGCAGCGCGCCCAGCGCCTCCGACGTGTCCTGCGTCTTCATCGCGAGGATCACCACGTCCTCGTCGTGGAAGTCGATCTCGGAAGGATGGCCGGCCGCCGGAATCGCCAGGCTCTCCTCGCCCGCCGGCGAACGCAGCGTCAGCCCGTGGCGGTTGATCGCGTCCAGGTGCGCGCCGCGCGCGATGAGCAGGACGTCGTGGCCGTTCTGGAACAGCCGCGCGCCGATCACGCCTCCGACGGCGCCGGCGCCGTAGATGATGTAGCGCATATCGGTTTAGGTTACGGGGCGAAGGCCAGGCGGGCAAGCGCCGGCAGCGGGGAAGCTCCGGTTACGTTCGGCCCCGTGTGGAGCGCAGAGCATGCCGCGGACTTCAGTCCGCGGTCGAGCCCACGTATAGCACCCCCCTACCGTTCCGTCTCCACCCACAGCTTCTCGCCGTTCGTCGAGAGGCGCACCGTGCCGTGTTCGTCCGTGCGCAGCACCAGCGTGCCGTCCAGCCGGTCGAGCACCGCGGGCGATGGATGCCCGAACGGGTTGTCCTCGCCCACGGAGACCACAGCGATCGCAGGACGCACCGCGCTCAGGAACGACGTGCTGCTCGACGTGCGCGAGCCGTGGTGCGGCACCTTCAGCACCGTCGCGCCGAGATCGAAGCCCGAGCGCAGGAGCGCCTGCTCGCCGCTCGCCTCGATGTCGCCGGTGAGCAGGAAGCTCGCGTCGCGCCACTCCAGCCGCAGCACCAGCGAGGCGTCGTTCACGTTCTCGGCTTCGAGCTGGCTCTCGCCGGGGCCGAGGACGCGCAGCATGACGCCGTCGCCGAGGTCGATCTGCTGGCCGGCGCGCGCCTCCTCGAACGGGATGCCCTGGCGCTGGATCTGGTCGCGCCACACGAGGTAGGTCGCGCTCGCGTTCTCCCGCGACGTCGCGAGCACGCGCCCGACGTCGTAGCGCGCGAGCGCCTCGACCAGGCCGGCCATGTGGTCCTCCTGCGGGTGCGTCAGCGCGACGAGGTCGAGCGTGCGCTCCCAGAACGGCAGCTCCGCGCCCAGCTCTTCCGCGAGCCGCAGGCCGTCCGCGCCGCCGTCGACGAGCACGTGGCGGCCGTCCGGCGTCTCGACTAAGATCGCGTCGCCCTGGCCGACGTCGAGCACGCTCACCGTCAGCCGCCCGCCGGTGTCATCGAACGCTGCCGGCCACACGATCGCCGCGCCCACCGCGAGCGCGCCGGCGAGCATCCACATCGGTCGGATGACGACCGGACGCGCGGTGATGCGTCCTGCCGTCTCCGGCTTCTCGATGGCCGGCCGCTGCGCCAGCCACACAGCGAGTACGCCGAGCGCGACGTACGCCGCGGCCGCGTGCCAGCGCCCGAAGCCATCGATGTCGACCGACGCCAGCGGCACGGCCGCGAAGAGGCGCGCGACCTCGATCATGTAGGTGAGCGCGGCCCAGGAGACCCACGCGCTCACGTCGCCCAGCGGCGCCCACAGCGCGCCCGAGATCGCCGTCAGCGCGGAGCTGCCGAGGATGAGGGGGAACGCCGGCACGAGCAGCAGGTTTGCCGCAAAGGTGACGATCGACACGCGGTCGAAGTAGAGCGCGAAGAGCGGCAGCGTCGCGAACACGGCGGCGGCGGTCACCGTCGTGCTCTCCAGCAGGAAGCCCGCCACGCCGCCCTCGCCCGCCTCGATGCCCCAGCCGCGCAGCAGCTCGACGCCGCGCGCGTAGAACGGCGGCGCGAGATACACGAGCCCGGCGATCGCGGCGAAGCTGAGCTGGAACGAGATGTCCTCGATCACGAGCGGCTCCCAGCCCGTCATCACCGCCGCCGCGAACGCGATCGCCGCCGCGGCGCTCCCCGGCCGTCCCGCCAGCGTCGCCACGACGAACAGCCCGCCCATGATCGCCGCGCGCACGACGGTTGGCGAGGCGCCCGTGAGCACCGTGTAGCCCGCGATCGCCACGAGCGCAACGAGCGCGGCCTGCCGCCGCCCGATGATCCACGCCAGCGACGCGATCGCCAGCGCCGCGACGAGGCTCACGTTGTGCCCGGAGATCGCGATCAGGTGCGAGGTGCCGGTCGCGTTCATGTCGTCCGTGAGCTCCGCCGGGATCGACGAGCGCTGGCCGAGGAAGATGCCCTGCGCCAGCGCGGCCTGCGGCTCCGGCAGCGCCTGCGCGAGCGCGCTCCCCAGCTCGCGCCGCACCGAGTGCAAGGCGGCGACCGCCCGCTCGCCCTCGCCCGTCGCGATCGTGCGTGCCTCGTCCGGAAACGCGACCAGCGAAACGACGCCGTGGCGCGCGAGGTAGTCGCGGTAGTCGAAATCGGGGAAGCTCGGCGGCGTCTCCAGCTCGCCCTCAAGCTCCAGCAGGTCGCCGTACTCGTATCGGGGGAAGAGCCTGGTGCGCATCAGGACGCCGCCGGAGGACGCCTCCCAGCGGCCATCGATGAGCGCCTCCCGGACGTCGAGGCGCACGCGCTGCGTTCGCCCGCGCAGCTCCGGTTCGTCGCTGACGAGCGCCCGGAAGCGCACGGCGTCGCCGTCGTTGTGCAGCGCGATGCCCGCCGGTACGTCGAGTGGCTCCTGGTCGACGTAGCGCAGCGCGCCGCCGACGAACAGCCCCGCTGCCAGCAGACCGAGCATCGCCAGCTGCGGCCGTCGCTCCAGCATCGCGGCGACGGTGCCCGCGGTCGCCAGCCCGGCGACGACAGGCCACCAGACGCCGCCCGCGACGGCCCCCGAAGCGACGCCCAGCAGCCACGCCCCGGCCAGGTAGACGAGAGGGGCTGGCTGAGGCAGCCGCGCGCTCACTGGCCGACGATGATGAGCGTGCGGATCTGCTCCAGCGTTGAGTTCGGGATGATGCGCCGTTCCACCAGCTCCTCGGCCGTGACGTACGGCCCGTCCGACAGCCGGCTCGCGACGATGCGCTCGCTGTACACTTCGCCGATGCCCGGCAAGACGTCGAGCTCCTGCGCGTTTGCCGAGTTGATGTCGATCTTCGCGTTCACCACGCCCGCAACGCCCGACGTCGCGCCCGAGGAGACCAGCGCTTGCCCCACGCGAGGCACCAGCACCTGGTCCTCGTCGTGGAGCCTCAGCGCGAGGTTGACCGACTCCAAGTCGGCGTCCGCCGCGTGCCCGCCGGCCTCGTAGAGGACGTCGATCACGCGGTCGCCGTCGCGCATCTGGTAGACGCCGGGCTGCGTGACCGCGCCGGTAACGTAGACCTCGATCGCGCCGCCCGGCGTGGGCGTCAGGTCGGCGAGCGTAATCTCGACGCCCTTGGGTTCGTCCTGCCGTTGGATGACGAGCGCGACCACCGCCGCAGCGAGCAGACCCGCCAGCGCGATGATGATAGGACTTCGGTAGCGATCCAGCACCGTAGCCGCGGCTCCCTCCGCCTTCCCCAAGACCGCCTCCACGGCTCACGGAATTACGCCGGTCTATGTATGCAAGGAACTGGCCCCCAGGTGGGCGCCAGTGTGCCGCAGGATCGACGGACTTGTCAAGCCCCACACCGCGCGCGCGTCCCGCTCCGCCGGTGGTGTGAGGGTGTCTCGGGAAGGAGGTGCTAACGTGGCAGCTTCACATGCTCCAGGAACTGGAGGCTGCGGGCGTCTGATGGCCCGACGCCCTGCCGTGGTGCCCTTCCTGATCGTGCTGGTGGTGCAGCAGCCTACGGGCGCGCGAACGGGCCACTGACGCCAGGCCCCACGGCGGGCGACACGGCCTTGTACTCCGTCGGCTCCCAGCCGAGAAACACCTGGCCCTTGTGCTCGCCGAGCGTAATGTGGAAGGGCGGACACTGGCACTCGCCATCAAGGATCAACTCAATGATCCCCTGGCGCATGTTGACTCGCTCGCCGCGTTCACCGCTGCGCCGATGCAGTGAGCCTGGCGAGACCGTGACCACCTCGTCGACCTCGTATCCGTCCGGCGTCGTCTTCGTGACGCGAACCTCTCTAATGTGAGAGAACTCGTGGCCGCAACTGGGACACCTGACGACAGGAGCCTGGCCCGAGCTATCGAGCATCTCATCGATCTTCATCATGTTGCCCTCCGTTGAACGGCGGGTCGGCGCAGACTACGTCCGCTCCTGGCGGGATTGAGGCGGATGCTGTCCCTTTAGACTCAGGTTAGAGATTGGTCGTTCTTGCGCCGCCCTACCTACCTAGTGCTTGGTCTTGTCCGGCTTGCCATACGTCTGACCCTTGTCGGGCGTCGGCGGGAACGGTTCGCCCTTCGTGACCGTCCGCTCCTTACCAGTATCGCCTCCGCGCGGCCCCTGGATAGGGTACTGTCCAGACTCCCTGGCGGTCTCTCCTGGCTTGTGCCTCTCGGGCTTGGCCATGATTGAAGCGCTCCTTTCTAGCCGCAACCCGTTCTGAGTCTCACGAGTCATCATAACATGTCGCGCCATCCGAGCGATCCGGCGACATCCGAGTGGTGTCCGAGCGGGCGAATTCGTCCGGCGATGCTTCGGCTATTTTGGTTCAAACGCGATCCATAAAGTCTGTTCCCTCTGACCAAGCTCGGTAACGATCCTGATCCAAAGAGGAATGGTATAGCTGCCACCGCCGGACTGTGTGGGCACCCACCCAGGTGTCCTCTCCTTGCTGACTGTGACTGCAACTTGCCCAATTGGTAGCAGGGAGCCTGGATACAAGGCGTCTCCCTCGCCCGCCTGTCGAGTGACTCGTTCAGGGCTTACCTGTCTCCACTCCGTCCGCATTGTGGTGACGGCAGCATCCTCCGGAACCTTCATCTCGATCAACCACACGGAGCAAATGGCATCGCCCATGTTGCCCAGCGCCACATCTAGCTGGATCTGATCCTCATCAATGGAGACTTGCTCCTCAAGGAAGTTGCGGCTCGCAGCTTGCTGTTCTACTGGAGTGGCATGGGGCAGCCAGCGCGTCACATTCACAACGACAAAAGGCTTGCCGAAGGCATGGGCAAGCTGTTGCCCAGCAAACAGGAGCGCCACAATGCCGCCGCCGAACCCCGCGATACCCACCATGCCCTGGAACAACTGCGCCTGGTCGCTGCCGCTCCAGTCCGTGAAGGGTAGGAGTGGTATGAATATCAAGAGGAAGTAGACGCTGAAGACGAATAGCGCCCATCCAATGGCGGCGGCGATCGCGACGGCTAGGCTGAGGTTGAATCGCACGGCGCGCCTACAGTTTCGAGGCGGACACGTCCGGCCCCGCGGCAGCGCAGCATGTCACGCCGCGCGCTCTACTCTCGGACCGGCTCTGTTCAATCGCTCGCTTCCCCTCTCCCTCTGGGAGAGG
>JBBDNH010000318.1:0-10544 GCA_040877745.1 Dehalococcoidia bacterium | reverse complement strand
GGCTGGAGGACGCGATGCGCCTGCTGCTCGACTACGCGTGGTACGCGCTCGCGTTCGCGGCCACGCTCCTGCTGCCGTTCTGGGTCCGCCGCGACGCGAACGGCCTGCTGCTGGTCAACGTCGTGGTTGTATGGACGCTCTTCCACATCGCGTTCCTCGGCGAGCCGCGCTACCACATCCCGCTCTACCCGTTGTTCATCATCGCCGCGGTCTCCGGCGCCGCGTCCGCGATCGCGAAGGGGCGGACGCTCTACGAGCGCCGTTTTCAGTCGCGAACCCCGTGATATACTGAACCGCTCGTAGCTCCTGCCCGCATCGTCTAGGGGACTAGGACGCCACCCTTTCAAGGTGGAAACCGGAGTTCGAATCTCCGTGCGGGTACCAAACGCGCCCCTGCCATCTGCTGGACCGCTTCAATAGTGGAGGTGAGCAGACACTATGGTGACTGAGACACGGAAGCGCGCGCGGTCCGATATGGCCATCGCGCCCGGCGAGATCTTGGCAGAGGAGCTCGAGGCCCGCGGCATGACGCAGCGCGAGCTGGCTGAGAAGATGGGCCGGCCGGCGCAGATGCTCAGTGAGATCGTCCGCGGCAAGAAGGCGATCACTGCTGAAACCGCCCTGCAGCTCGAGGAGGCGCTGGGACCGTCCGCCGAGTTCTGGATGGGGCTGCAGACGAGCTACGAACTTACACTTGCTCGCTCCTGAGCAGTAGACGCACCCGCAGTACGTTCGACACATCTCTGGGAGGAACCTCCATGGCCAGTGACAGCGAACGGAAGCTCCGCTTCGGCTGGTTCATCCCCACCGTCGGCGACACGAGGGCGTTCGGCGACCCCGAGGCGACGATGAAGCCGAGCCTGGAGCTGTTCACGGACATCGCCCTCGCCGCCGAAGCTGCGGGCTTCGACTACACGCTCGTACCCGTACAGACCATGTGCTACGAGGCCTGGGTCACCTGCGCCATGGTCGCCGCGCGCACGACGCGGCTCAAGCAGCTCATCGCCGTGCGCGCGGGCTACATGCTGCCATCACAGATGGCGAAGATGTTCACCACGTTCGACCGGCTCACCGAGGGCCGCGTGTACGCGAACCTGATCGCCGGCCCTGGCGGCGACGAGCAGGCCGCTGAGGGCCTGTTCATCGCGCACGACGAGCGCTACGAAGTGATGGACGAGACGGTCACGCTCATGAAGCGCCTCTGGACGGAGCGCGAGCCCGTCACGCACCACGGCAAGCACTTCCGCATAGAGAACGGCGTCGTCCGCCCGCGCCCGTACCAGCGCCCCCACCCGCCGTTCTACATCGGAGGCGAGTCGCCCGCCGCGCAGGACGTCGGCGCGAAGCACGCGGACGTCTATCTGTTCTGGGGCGACACGCCGGAGAACACCGCGCCGAAGATCGAGCGCGTGCGCGCCATCGCGAAGAGCTACGGCCGCGACGAGCTCAAGTTCGGCATGCGGCTCCAGATCGTCGTGCGCGAGACCGAGGACGAAGCGTGGGAGGCCGCCAGCGCGATCATCGAAGGCGCGCCGAAGATCCTCACGGACGCCATCGCGAACCTCTGGAACGAGTCGCAGGCGAACACGCGGATGAAGGAGCTGGGGAAGGTCGCCGACTACCGGATCGCCCCCCACCTCTGGAGCGGCCTTACGACGATCCGCACAGGCGCTGGCGTAGCCGTTGTCGGCGACCCGCAGCAGGTCGCCGGCACGCTGCAGCAGTTCATCGACATCGGCTGCACGGAGTTCTGTCTCTCCGGCTATCCGCACGCCGCGGAGGCCGAGCGTTTCGGGCGCATGGTGATGCCGCTCTTCGAGGGCCGCATCACCAGCGAGCCGCTGGTGGCGGCGACGGCCGGGATGTCAGGTTAGGCTGCCAGCGGGCGGTTCCGGCAAACAGTCACGCAGGACCTCGACAGCCTTTGCAGCCGCCATATCCATGAGAGGCTTCAGCACAGCTTCGATCTCCGCGTCGGCAACGCTTGACGTGGCGCTAGTCTCCTAGGAACGGCGTATGGTTGAATGAGCGCTCTAGGCGCCGTATTCGTCCAGTCGCTGGGAACACTACGGTAGTCTTCCACGCAGCTCCGAATTCCTGGCCCCTTGCTAAGTCCTCCCTAAATTCCAGGATGAAATCCAGTGAGCCAAGGCCTTTCAGTGGGACTGTTGTCAAATTGTCACGAATCGGATTGCCATAGGCGGTAGTAGGAATAACAAGCCGCTCTGATTGAAAGAAGCTCAGCCAGTTGAACCAAGGCCGCTTAACGGATATGTACGCCTCTCCGAGCCTGAACAGGTGCTGTAGATTCTGATCGTTATTGGTGATCCTGATGCCCAGCGTGCCTCCATAGCCGGCTCCGCTAAGGTGCGGGTTGTAGAAGTCAGATGGGCTGATACTGACCTCAAACGGCTTCTCTAGAATTGCGCGCAATATGTGCCCTACCACGGGAACCCAGCCCATGTAGTAGTTAAGAAAGACGAGGAGGGCCATAAGAGTGCCCACGGCCATATCTTATCACCAGCCTTGCGTGAAAGGGATAACCCCCTTTAGGTACCTGTCGAGAGGATGACGATGCGTCGACGGGCGTCCTCGCCGGCGGCCACGCCGCTAGGAGCCGCGCTCCCGCCGCCGCGCGCGCTGCTGCAGCAGGCGGCTGTAGAGCAGCAGGTCGCCGTCCGCGTAGGCCACCTCGCCCTGTTCGGTCGCGCGGCGCAGCGCCTTCAGCGACGCCTTCGTCAGCGCCACCGGCAGCGGCGGCTTCGCGATCACCTTCGCCGCCAGCTCACGAGCGATGGCGAGCTCATCGCCGTCGTCCGCCAGGTGCGTCACCAGCCCCCAGTCGCGCGCCTGCTCCGCGCCGATGCGCTCGCAGAGCACGGTCAGCTCGAACGCCCGCGCGTGGCCGACAACGCGCGCCAGCCTGGGCAGCGCGTTCCAGCTGAGCGGGATGCCCAGCTCCACCTCCGGTACCGAGAACCACGCGCCGCGCCCGGCGACGCGGAAGTCGCAGCAGCTCACGAAGACCGCCGCGCCGCCCACGGCGAAGCCGTGCACGGCGGCGATCGTCACCTGGTCGAGCTCCTCCAGCGCGGCGCTCGTCCGGCTGCCGATGCCGGACTGGCGGCGCAGCTCCAGCTCGTTGTCGGGGCCGGGCTGGCCCCACTCGCTCGTGTCGGCGCCGGAGGAGAACGCCCGGCCTTCGCCCGCCAGGATCACGACGCGCGTATCGAAGTCGTCGCTCAGCTGGCGGCACACCTCCTGCAGGTCCAGGTGCATCTGGCGATTGATCGCATTGCGCTTGTCGGGGCGGTTCAGCTTCACGGTCATCACCGCGCCGTTACGCTCCACGGTCAGGGTCTCGAACGTCATCGCGCTCACCTCACTGTGCTTGGCTCGCTCACGCGCGACAGTCTAGCGCTGCCCCCGTTCCCGCGCCACAAGAAGAAGGCCCCCCGATGGATCGGGAGGCCTTCTCGTAGTTCTTCGTTGTGCGGCTAGCGACGCCTGAAGTTCGGGATGCCGTCGATGGCGCCGCGCCTCAGGTCATCACGAGCGGAGGTCAGCCAGCTTGTGCCCTTCGCGTGCGATTCGCGACGCCGCGTGACCGGCACGCGCCTGGCCGGCTGGGCGGGCAGGTCGCCGTTCAGGATTGCGTCGAACGGGCCGGGCTTGCGCTGCCCTGCCGGCGGCTGGGCCGGCTGGCTCGGTGCGCTCGCCGCGCTTGGCGTGCTCGCCGTGCTCGGGCGGCTCATCCTTGCCAGGCTGCGCATCTTGGGCCCGCGGGAGCCGTTGACGAACGACATGCCCGCGCCCGCGATGCCGGTGCTCAGCCAGGCGATGCCCGCGCCGATCAGGCCCGCGACGAGCCAGACCTTGGGGTCGCCCGCGCTGATCGCGCCGGGGCCGCTGCCGGCGTTCGGCGCACGTGAGACGCCGAGCACGCCGCCGCTGGGCGCTGGCGGCGCCGGCGCGCCTGCAACCGAGGTGACGAACGAGTGCGCATCCTGTTCACAGGTTCGCTGAGTGTCGTGGTCGTCGACTGTCAATGTGCCCTCCATCGTGCCGTTGGGCAGGATTCGACCATCGACGATTACGGTCAGCGGAACCTGAGATGGGCCCGTGGTGAAATCATGCGAGAAGCCGACGTCCGGTCCTGGCCGGAGCTCGAGCGGGACAGGCGGGGAGACCGAAGTTCCCTGCGAGATCGTGACGCAAGGCGTGACGAACCCGGAGATCGAGATAGACGACACGGCCCTGCCTGTGTTGTCGAGTACGATCTGGATCGTGCCACCGCCCGCGATCGAGCCATTGTAGATGCCGCCCGGTACCGTCGGAAGCTGCGGCAGGTTCTCGCAGGCGACGCCATCGTGCTCAGGATCGAGACCCTCGGGATCCGTCGTGTCGGCATCCAGCACGGCCTGCGCCAGCTCCTGGTACACGTAGGGCGCGCAGGCCGATTCTTCGTCATCGCCGTTGCCGTTGCCGCCGGGACGGTGCTGCAGGTGCTCGCAGGCGACGCCGTTGTCGTTTGCGTCCAGGTTCGCCGGGTCGCTCGGGTCGGAGTCGAGCGCAGCCTGCGCGTCCTCCTGGAACTCGAACGAGTTGCAGGCCGCGCCGGTGTCGCCACCGGGGGCAGCGCCGCAGGTGAACGTGCCGTTCTGGATGGTCGCGGTGATCGGCTGCGGCCCGCCGATGGTCGCGTCCGAGAAGATGTTCAGCGTCAGGGTGAGCGCGCTCGTGCCGTTGGCCACGCACTGGAACGTGATGTCCGCCAGCACGGTCGTGCCCTCCAGCCCGCCGGCGTTTGCGCCCGTGAAGCGCACCTTATCGGCTGCGAAGTCCGGGTTGCAGACGCCGCCTTGCTCAGCGCCGCAGTCCGTGGCGTCGACCACCGCGGTGTCGAACGTGACGTCGATCGACCAGGCGCCCAGGCCGGGGTCGCCGACGTTCAGCGCGCTCACGTCAACCGACGAAGAACCGCTCGCGATTGACGCCGACCCGATCTGCGCCGTCCCGCTCGCGGCCGATGCTGGTGTTGCGAGTATGCCCGCCACCAGCACGACCACGATCGCGACCGCGGCGCCGACAAGGCTCAGACCTAGTGTCCTACGTCCGCTCATCATCTTCCCCTCCACAGCGAGTTTGCCCCTCGACATGTCCAACACATTCCGGAAGCACCTATTACAGGCACATCCAGAGCGAAACGAGGTAGGAACAGGCCACACGGAGTGGGGCCCGCTACCAGCGCCGTCATTATACAACTGGCCCGTAACGCGTCAACAGGCCTGCCGGCCGTCGGGACAACACCTAAGTGTGTAGGCGAATGAAGATAATGGAAACCGCTACCATCGCGAATCTGCCAGTGGCTTCGAGAATCCCTACTGGGTTCTCTGCGGGCCGAACCTAAGTCCAAGACGCCGGCGAGCCATCAATGCCCCGCCGAGGGCGGCGCCCGCGGCAGCCGCCACGCCCGCCCATACACCGGCGCTGCTGCCGCCGGAGTCCGCCGGCAGCGCCGCTTCGAGCGAAACGCCGCCGACCGGAGGTGGAGGCGCGTTCACCTCACCGCCCTTGCAGCCGTTAAGAGGGAGCAAGTTGCCGTTCGGATCGGCCGTACGGCACCCCATCAGCGTCAGCTCGGCGGTCGAGAAGGCGGTCGACTTCACGGTCAGTTCGATCGTGGCTACGGCGCCGGAACCCGTAACGCCGGTGAGCGCGCCGACGGTCACACAGGCGAACTGAGCATGGCCGGAGAGGTTGGCTTTATTGCAGATCGTGCCGTTGCCGGTGCTGGCGAGGAACAGCCCTTCTTGGATGTCGATGTTGAAGTAGGAGTCGTCGTAGAGGAGCTCGAACTCGAACCCACCGAGGTCCGTGACGTCCTCGACCACAACCTCCACGCTGAACATCTCGCCCAGGTCGCCGTCGATGTCGACCTTCGCGGGATCGAGGAGCATCGTCGGGGGTGTCGAAGCGCCCGCACCCTCGCCCGCGATCAGCGACGTAACGACGACGAGCGCGGTCGCCAGCCCCAACGTACTTGCGAACAAACGACGCCATGAACCCATGCCCGACCTCCGGGCTGGCGCTCGTCCAGGGATGCGCGGATGAGCGGGGCTGACGCCCCTGAACCACCAGTCGCGAGCAGTGTAACGCGCGTCGCGAATATGTCAAGCGTCCGGGGCGCGCTAGCTGTTACCCTACATCCGTGAACGTCCACCTCGTCGACGGCACGTACGAGCTCTTCCGCCACTACTTCGCGGTGCCGTCGTACAAGGCCGAAGACGGCGTCGAGGCCGGCGCCGTGCGCGGCGTCGTCCGCTCGATGCTCTATCTGATCGAGGAGGGCGCGACACATCTCGGCGTCGCGACCGACCACGTCGTCGAGTCGTTCCGCAACGACCTCTGGCACGGCTACAAGACCGGCGCGGGCGTCGCCCCGGACCTGATGGCGCAGTTCCCGCTCCTCGAGGAGGCGCTGGTCGATCTGGGCATCACGGTCTGGCCCATGGTCGAGTTCGAAGCCGACGACGCGCTCGCCTCAGCCGCGGCGCAGGCCGCCGGGTACGCGGAGCGGGTGCTGATCTGTACACCGGACAAGGACCTGGCGCAGTGCGTGGTGGGCAGGCGCATCGTCCAGTTCGACCGGAGGAAGCGTAACCTCATCGACGAGGATGGCGTGGTGGCGAAGTTCGGCGTCCGCCCGGCGTCGATCCCGGACTACCTCGCGCTCGTCGGCGACAGCGCGGACGGCTTCCCGGGCCTGCCAGGCTGGGGCGCGAAATCGACCGCCACGGTGCTCGCGCGGTTCGGCCACATCGAGGAGATTCCGCCCGATCCGGCGCACTGGGGCGTCGCGCTGCCCAGCGCGCCCCGGCTCGCCGCGACGCTGGCCGGGCAGCGCGACCTCGCGCTGCTGTTCAAGGACCTCGCGACGCTGCGGACTTCGTTGCCGGGCGTCGACGCCTCGGAGGAGCACCTGCGCTGGAAGGGCCCGCGCGCGGGCTTCGCGCGCCGGGCCGGGCTGCTGGGCGCGCCCGAATTGCTCGACAAGGCGAACGCGCTCGCGGGGCGCTAGCGCTACGCCCGGCCGAAGGCCGCGACCACCCTGCGAAAGCTGATCGACGGTAGGGCAATACGCACGCGCCGGGAACGGGACGGCGGCTTCGCGATCGCCGCGTCGCTCTCGCGCAGGAACGCGCGAAGCTTCGCCTCGCGCTCCATGGCTGCGGCCTCGTACTGCCGCTCTTGTGCTACGGCTCGCATCAGCTCCTCTGTCACCATGGCGTCCCTCCTGTCTAGGATGGCGCCATGGTACGACGTATCCGCGATGCTGACGATGAAGCGCTTCACACAACGCGACCCGTCCTTGACAAGTCCGGGCGCTGCTGCCGTAGGGCGCAAGACGGGCCGGGCGATCGAGCGCCGCCGCGCAGTGTGTGCGCAGGCGCCACAGCGCGTGTCCGCGGACCAACCGAAGCTGGGTGAGCTAGAGTAGAGGGCGTGACGCAGCGCATTCACGTTACCGGCGGACCTGGGAGCGGGAAGACCACGGCGGCGCGCCGCATCGCTCGTGAGCTTAGCTTGCCCTTCTATGAATTAGATCAGATCTTGATCGAGGCGGGCGGAGACATGGCCCGGCTTCGCAGGGAAGATCGGGCAGCCATCGTGGCAGACCAAGAAGAGTGGGTGAGTGAAGGCGCGTTCTTCGATTGGGCGCGACCGCTGTTCGAATGTGCGCAGTTGGTGGTGTGGCTCGACCTGCCGTGGCGCGTTGCGTCGTATCGCATCCTCGTGAGATACCTCAAGGCTGAACTTGCGAGAAAGAACCAGCACCCCGGTTTGAGGCGACTCAGAGAGTTCTGGACGTGGAGCTACCGGTACTATCACGACGCTCACCCTCATGCGCTCAACCAGCAAGGCGTACCGCTAACCCGCGCACGTGCCGTCGAAGAGCTGAGGCGATATGAACAAAAGCTGGCCGTCTGCCGGTCGAAGCGCGATGTCGATCTGCTAGTGACCGAGCAGCGAGGAGGAACGACCAAGCCGTGACCTGCACGCCTACACTTCTAACGTAGGCCGGTCCCTCTCGCGAGCTATAGCCGTCGTGTGAGTCCATTGAATGCCGAGGCCGTCGAAGAAGTCACCTGCCGCTCGGTGCTCACGCCCGCAAGCGGGTTCCTGGGCCGCTTCACACACTCCCTCAACCCGTACATGGGCTGCGCGTTTGGCGACGGCGGCTGCGGCGTCTACTGCTACGTTGCCGAGTCGCCCATCGGGCTCCACGCCGGGATGCCCTGGGGACAGTGGGTGAAGGCAAAGGTGAACGCCGCCGACGCGCTTCGCCGCGACCTCGACAGGTGCCGCGATGCCGGCCCGGTGCGCGTCTTCATGAGCTCTGCCACCGACCCGTACCAGCCCGCCGAAGCGCGCCTGCGCATTACGCGCTCGATCCTTGAGGTGTTCGCCGAGCGGCCGATCGCGCTGCTCGTCGTTCAGACGCGTTCGCCGCTCGTGGAGCGCGACCTCGACCTGCTCGCGCGCATGCCGTTCGCCTGGCTGTCGATGACCGTCGAGACGAACGACGACGCCGTCCGGCGCTCGCTCACGCCGGCCTGCCCGAGCATCGAGCGTCGATTCGCGACGATGCGCCGCGCCCGCGAGCGCGGCATCCAGGTGCAGGCCGCGGTCAGCCCGGCGCTGCCGCACGACGTCGCTCAGTTCGCCGGGCTGCTGGAAGCGAGCGCCGATCGTGTCGTCGTCGATACGTTTTTCGGCGACGGCTCGAACGGCAAGCGCACAGGGCGTCGCCCGCTGCCCGCCCGCTACGCCGAGCTCGGCTACGGCGACTGGCGCAACCCTTCAGCGGCAGAGCGGCTGTATGAGACGCTCGCGGCGAGCATGGGCTCGCAACGCGTCGGGTGGTCGCAGGACGGCTTCAACGAGCTATCGGTGCGCGCGGCGAGCGTCGACGCCTAGGGCGGCGGCGCCGCCTAGGACTCGGCCCGTAGCAGATACACCCGAGAGCTGAGCTTGCCGATCAGGCGATACACGTGCCAGAAGCTATCGCGAAGCATGACGTCATAGGCCGCCTGCCCGAACTGCGCAATGTAGCGCTCGGGCGCGCGCAATAGTCGCGCGGCGTGGATCAGCTGCCGGCCGCCGTAGCCGGTAGCCTCTTCCGCGTACTCGCCGAACTCACTCCCAAGCTCGATGCACTGGTCGATGTCAAAGCCGGCCCTGGCGAACGCCGCTTCGACGTGTTGCGGATCGGTATTGGCGGGCACGCACACCCCGTCTGCCCACTGCCACTCGGCCTCTCGGGGTTCAAGCCGATCGGTGGCAAAGTTGAGATAGATGAGCATGTACCCACCGATGCGCAGGACGCGCCGGCACTCCGCGAACGCCTTGTCGAGCGCGACGATGTGGTAGAGCATCTCCCGGCACCAGATCAGATCGACACTCGCGTCCTTCGCGGGGATCGCCTCAGCGGCTCCGAGCTCGAAGCGCACGAGCGTACTCAGTGCCGGGATCCGCTTCGCGGCCTCACCCAGCGCCTCATTCCCAAGTTCGATGTGTCGCGGAACAGGGTCGATGCCCAGCACCGCGACGTCGAACCGCGCGGCGAGATCGAGCGCGTGCCGGCCTTCCCCGCAGCCCAGGTCGATGACCTGCGAGCCCGCCGGCAGTCCGAGCTCCCCGACGATCTCGTAGAGGAGGTCGGGGCCACGAGGATGCAGGCTCTCGTCGAGAGCAGCCTGAAAGGCCTCCTCAATCCGTGAGTACTCGTCGTAGAACTCGTGGAGCAAGTTCGAAGTCATAGGTTGGTGCGCAGGGACTTCTCCGAGAGTCGGGTATCGCTCTGTAACAAGCTCGTGGGGGGCCCGGTGGGGGTCGAACCCACGACCATCGGATCAAAAGTCGGCGGCGAGTTCGGACCGTAGTTTCGGGCTGCTCCAGATTCGGAGAGTATGCCCAAACGGGGCTGCTGTGCGTGAGGTCTTCTGGTCGCGTCCCGACGCTTGCCGACCAGGGGATCTTAGTTGACGAACGGGCATGATGCAACGCAAGACCAACGAACCGCTGTGCGTCATGTCGAGTATGGCGGCGCTGCCGCGCTCGTCACGTCTCAGGCCGCGCTCAATCCAGTATCTGCACCCAGCGGTCAATCGATCGCGCGAAGCGCGGCAGGTTCTTGAACGACGCGCGCACGATGCCCTCGCCGAGCGCGCGATCGCCTTCGTCGCGCAGCCACTCACCTAGCGTGCGGCGCACGTTCAAATCAAACCAGTCGAGCGCGATCGCCATGAACTCGCCGAAGTCGGTGCGCTGCACGTGGTCGAACGCGCCGCCGGCGCGTCGATAGCCTTCGATCAGTCCGTGCGCGGCACGCCCGAGGGTACGCTCCTCCACGCATTCATCGCAGAGGTTGGTTAGCGCGACGTGCCAGCCCCTTCAGTTGAGTCGGAGCTCGGCCGAGAGAACTCCAGTCCCCTAGCGCGGCCGCCGGACTACGACGAGAGTTCAGCCCGGCGCGACCA
>JBBDNH010000317.1:0-1934 GCA_040877745.1 Dehalococcoidia bacterium | reverse complement strand
CACCGCCGCGTACGGGTTCACGAACGGCGCCGTCGACTGCGCCTGGTAGCTGAGCTTCGAAAACTGCTCCAGCGTATCGACGAAGCCGTACTCCGCCGGCAGCAGGCGCGGCGGCGCCACCGGGAACAGGTGGTAGACGACGAGCGCGATGGCCCCCGAAGCCAGCAGGGCATCCCGCGCGACGGTGTACTGGTGCCGGTGGCCGAAGAAGTACATCCAGAGCCCGATCGCGATGATCAGCGGGAAGTCGAGCCAGAAGTACACCTGGTTGAAGAACTGGATCAGCGCCTCGTAGTTGAGGATGGCCGAGTTCAGCTCCGGCTCCCAGAAGAAGCCCAGCTTCTCCTGCAGCTCCACGATGTTCACCGCGTTACGCAGCGCCTCCTCGTCGCGCTGCACCACGCTGCCGCGCACGAGGAAGTAGAGCAGGAACGCCACGGCCACGATGCCGATCTCGGAGACGTCGCGGAACACACGACGCCGGCTCACCGTGTCGATCAGCTTCCGGGACGCGACCGCGATATCGAGCGCCACGCCACGAGTTAACCACAGCGCCGGTCGCGCGGCAACGCCGCTCGGGGAGCGGCGCTCAATTGCGCGGGGAACGGCCAGCGCCGTAAGATGCCTCAGCCATCCCTGTCGTAGCCGAGGAGGAGTGAGCATGAACCTTCGCGTCGAACGGGGCGACATCGCCCAGCACCAGGCCGCCGCCATCGTCGTCAATCTGTTCGAGGGCGTCACCAGCCCCGGCGGCGGCACCGGCGCCGTCGACGCCGCGCTCGATGGCGCAATCTCGCGTCTCATCGCGGACGGCGACTGTCGGGGCAAGGACGGTGAGCTGACCCTGATCCACACGCTCGGCAAGCTGCCTGCGCCACGCGTGCTCGTCGCCGGCCTTGGCAAGGCCGACGACTTCACACTCGACAAGGTGCGGTCGCTCTCCGCGAACGTCGCGCGCTACCTGCGCCGCCACCGCTGCGAGACCATCGCCACCATCACCCACGGCGCGGGCATCGCCGGCCTCGACCCGCAGGCGTGCGCGCAGGCCATTGCCGAAGGCACGGTGATGGGCCTCTACACGTTCGACCGCCACAAGAAGCCGCCCGAGGACCAGACCGGCGTCGAATCGGTCACGCTGGTCGAGTTCGACGAAGCCCGCATGGAGGCGCTCCAGCACGGCGTCGAACGGGGCGTCGTGCTGGGTGAAGCCGCAAACTTCGCGCGCGACCTCGCGAACGAGCCCGCGAACGTCCTGACGCCCACGGAGCTCGCCGAGCGCGCCCGGACGCTCGCGCAGGAGACAGGCCTGGAGTGCGAGGTGTTCGACCGGCCATGGATGGAGGAGCGCGGCATGGGCGCGCTGCTCGGCGTCGCGCGCGGCAGCCAGCAGCCGCCGAAGTTCATCGTCCTGCGCTACAAAGGCGGCGGCACGCATCTGGCATACGTCGGCAAAGGCATCACCTTCGACACCGGCGGCATCTCGATCAAGCCGGCGCAGGGGATGGAGGAGATGAAGGGCGATATGTCGGGCGGCGCAGCCGTCATCGCGGCCATGGGCGCGATCGCGCGTCTCAAGCCCGAGATCGACGTCACCGCCGTCGTGCCCGCGACGGAGAACATGCCCGGCGGCAACGCCACCAAGCCCGGCGACGTCCTGCGCGCGATGAACGGCAAGACGATCGAGGTGATCAACACGGACGCCGAAGGCCGCCTGATCCTCGCGGACGGCATCGGCTACGCGAACGAGCAGTCCCCCGACGCGATCATCGATGTCGCAACGCTCACCGGCGCGATATCGATCGCGCTCGGCGACGTCGCCATGGGCGCGATGACGAACGACGACGCGCTCTACGCGCGCGTCCAGCGCGCCGCGGAGGCCGCCGGCGAGAAGGTCTGGCAGCTCCCGATGTACGACGAGTACAAGGAGCAGATCA
>JBBDNH010000316.1:0-1936 GCA_040877745.1 Dehalococcoidia bacterium | reverse complement strand
GCTCGTCCACGGCCGACGCCTGCGCGAGCGCATCCTCCTCCGAGACCGTCACGTACGCCCGCACGCGCTCGTCGACCGCCCGGATGCGGTCGAGCACTGCCTGCGTGAGCTCGCGCGAGGTCACCTCTCGCTTCGAGAGCAGGTCCTGCGCCTCGTGCGCACTCAGCGTATGGAGTGATTCAGACATCGCATCTCTTTACCAGTCATGCCGCGGCATTTAGGCTGCGGTCGATCCAAGAGCATCCCCCATGCCCCGGACTTCCAGTCCGGGGTCGCACAAGATCGACACTCACCTCTCGCTTCGAGAGCAGGTCGTGCGCCTCGTGCGCACTCAGCGTATGCAGCAAATCGGCCATCGTCCTGCTTCGCCGTTCATGCCGCGGACTTCAGTCCGCGGTCGGGAGCTCAATCCTCCAGCACCGCCCGTACGCGGAACGCGTGCTCCTCCGCCAGCGGCGCGTTCGCCAGCACCTCGTCCACCGGCAGCGAAGGAGCGACCTCGTCCGCGCGCATCACGCTCTCCAACGGCAGCGGATGCGAGGTGGGCGGCACGTCCTCGGTGTCGAGCTCCCGCAGCGTATCGAAGTGGCCGAGGATCTCCGAAAGCTGGGCCTGGAACTTCTCGACATCCTCGTCCGTCAATCCAAGGCGGGCAAGCTGGGCGATGTGCAGGACTTCGTCTCGCGTCAGGCTCATAGACGTGCTCCTTACGGGATTCGTGCCGCGAGTATAGCAACCTGCCCGCCGACGATCACTTGAGGGCCGCTTTGTTTCACCATAACAGCATTGGTACGATGAATGTGTGCGGGCAGGGATGAGATCAATGCAGGATGCCCCGACAGCGTCACGAGAACAGGTCGCTCTCGGTAACCCGAGCTTCGTCTGGCGGGCCGGCCAGGACCGGCGGCTGAATCTCATTCGCCGGTACGTCCCGCTCGAAGGCGCCCGCGTCCTCGACATCGGCTGCGGCATCGGCGCCTACGTGAAGAAGCTCGCCGAGGTCTCCGGCCGCGCGTACGGCGTCGATATCGACCGCGAACGCGTTCGTCAGGGCGAGCCCGGCGTGCTCGCCGTCGCGGTGAGCGAACGGCTGCCCTACACGGACGGCGCGTTCGACGCCGTGCTGCTAAACGAAGTGATCGAGCACGTGCGAGACGAAGGCGAGACGCTGCGGGAGGCGTGTCGCGTCGTGCGCCCTGGTGGCCACGTGATCATCTACGCGCCGAACCGCCTCTTCCCGTTCGAGACGCACGGCGTCTACCTGGGCGAGCGCTACGTCTTCGGGAACATCCCGCTCATCAACTACCTGCCGGATGTGCTGCGCAAGCGGCTCGTGCCCCACGCGCGCGCCTACACCGCACGCGGCCTGCGCAGGCTCGTCGAGCGCCTGCCCGCCGAGATCGTACTGCACACGCAGGTCTATCCCGGCTTCGACAACATCGCCGCGCGAAGGGGCAAGCTCGGTAGCGCGTTGCAGGCCGTCTTTCATCGACTCGAAGGCACCGCACTGCGCGCGTTCGGCCTCTCGCACTTCATGATCCTGCGCACGCGACCAACGGAGGCCGTCCATGGCTAGCAGCGGCGCCTACTACCGCTATCGCTCCTACCGCCGTCGCAAGAACGGCAACGGTCATGGGATGCCGCGCTGGATGATGGCGCTGATCGTCCTCGGGGGCATCTTCGCCGTTTCGATCGTCGTCATGGCCGCCGTCGGCTACGGCGTCTACCGCAGCTACGCCGGCGACCTCGCCCCTCCCGACGAGTACATCGCCAGCCTCCCGCTCGGCGGCGCGCAGATCCGCGACCGCAACGGTGTGTTCCTGTACGAGTTCTTCGACGAGGTCTCAGGCCTCCGCCGGCCGGTCACGTCGGACGAGATCTCGATCTACGTCATCGCGGCGACCATCGCCGCGGAGGACGCCAGCGTTCTGGACAA
>JBBDNH010000315.1:0-1940 GCA_040877745.1 Dehalococcoidia bacterium | reverse complement strand
GCGCCCGATCCACCACCGGCTCGAGCAGCGCGTCCGGGCGCACGCCTTCCTCTGCATGCTCGCCTACGCCGTCCGCGTCGAGATGGAGGAGCGACTGGCCGAGCTGCTCTTCGTCGACGACGCCCCGCTTGCCCCCGCCGATCCCGTCGCCCCCGCCCGCCGCTCCCAGGCGGCCACGGCCAAGGCGGGCAGGAAGCGGACCGAGGCAGGGCTTCCCGCCCACAGCTTCCGCGACCTGCTCGACGCTCTCGCCACCCTCACCCGCAACCAGATCCGCCTCGCCGGCCACGAGGTCACCTTCGACCAGCTGGCCGAGCAGACCGCGCTACAGCGGCGCGCCTTCGAACTCCTCGACATCAACCCCGGCCACGTGTAGCCAGAAACCGCCACCCCCGCAAGCGCCCATCCCGCCTGGCAAGCGGGATTTCGCGTCCTCAGCTCAAAAACTTCGGCCTAGATAGCGCCATCGATGACGACCTCCTCGATGCGGCCGTCGCGGCTTGGAGCGCTCCGACGTTGACGTTTCGGCTGGCTCGACGGTAAGCGTTCAGTCGGTTCTGTCCGAGGCGCGCCCGTCGCGTTGAGATGAAGGGTCCTCTCCGCCGGCGCCGAATGTTTGGGTGTGGAGAGGGCCGAGGCCGAGGCGATCTACGGGCAGGGCCGCGAGGTCGTCGTGGGTGTGCTTGTCGCTCTCTCGGAGCGGGTGGCCGCGCAGGACGCGCGGATCGAGAGGCTCGCAGCGTCCGTCGAGGAGCTCGAGCGGCGCCTGAACCGAAACTCCCGCAACTCCTCGACACCGCCCAGCCAGGATCCGCCAGGGGCGCCGGAGCGCAAGCGGGCGCCGTCGGCGGGGCGCAGCCAGGGAGCCCAGCCTGGCCACCTGGGCCACGGTCGTCCGCTGGCGCCGATGGAGTCGGTCGACGAGGTGATCCAGCACTGGCCCGAGCACTGCGCCTGTGGCCATCGCTTCAGCGAGGCAGAGCGTGAGCCCGCCTCCGAGCCGGCGCGCCACCAGGTCGTCGAGCTGCCGCCGCTAGCGATCCTGCTGACCGAGCACCGGCTCCATCGTCTGCGCTGCCCCGACTGCGGCCTCACCGCGCGCACAGAGCTGCCACCCGAGGTCGCGGCCGGCGCCTTCGGTCCGCGGCTGGAGGCCGCTGTCGCGACGCTGTCGGTGAGAAACCGCGTCTCCCGACGCGACCTGGTGGAGCTGGTCGAGGAGCTGTTCGGCTGCGCGCTTGCGACCGGCACGGTCGACGCGATCGTGCGGCGCACCGGCCAGGCGCTGGCCCTCCCCTACGAGGATCTTCTCGGGCACGTGCGGAGCGCGCCGGCGGTCAACGTGGACGAGACCGGCTGGCGCCTGCGCGGCAAGCAGCGCACCCTGTGGGGCGCCTTCACCGAGGGGGCGGCCGTCTTCCGCATCGCCCCTGACCGCCACCGGCGCGAGGCCGATGCGCTCCTGGGCGAGGAGTTCTCCGGCATCGCCTGCTCGGATCGCTGGTGGGCCTACAACGCCTTCGAGCCCGAGTGCCGGCAGGTCTGCTGGTCGCACCTGCTCAGGGACTTCACCGCCCACGCCGAGGGCTCGGCCGCCCAGAAGGACTTCGGCGAGGCCGGCCTGCGCACCGCCGAGCGGCTCTTCGCCGCCTGGCAGCAGTTCCAGCAAGACAGCGACCGGCCGGCGCTCAAGCGCGCGATCGCTCCGCTCAAGCGCGAGCTCCGGACGCTGCTCGAGACCCACGCGCACAAGCGCGCCCGCCACAGGCACACCCGCACCTTCGCCAAGAACCTGCTCAAGATCTGGCCGGCTCTGTGGACCTTCACCCTCATCGACGGCGTCGAGCCGACGAACAACGCTGCCGAGCGCGGCCTGCGCGGCGCGGTCATCTACCGCAAGCTCTCGCTCGGCAGCCAATCCGAGCAGGGCGAGCGCACGA
>JBBDNH010000314.1:0-1947 GCA_040877745.1 Dehalococcoidia bacterium | reverse complement strand
CGCCCACGAGGCGCACGATGCCCGTGTCATAGTCTGTGTTGCAGATGCCACCGTGGAATGCGTCGCAGTCCACCGGCGAGACGACGGCGGGATTGTAGTTGATGTCGATCGTCCAGGCGCCCAGGCCCGGCGCGCCCACGCCCGCCGCGTCCAGCGCCACGGTCCCCTGGGCGCCCACGGCCCTCGTCGCGGAACCGACGGCCACGGAGGCGCCTCCGGCGCTCGCCAGGGAGGACGCAAGCCACAGCCCGATGAGGGCAATCATCGCGCCCAAGCCGAAGATGCTGAACCGCCGTGTCGCGGAATGAGTCACCATAATCCACCTCCCTGCGACGGATACCATAGCCTGCCTGGGACGTTGAGTGCAATAGCTAAAGGACATAATCCGCCGGTCCCCTCAAACCTACGCCGAACTGCCTGGACACTCCGCCGGCGCTGAACGACGCGCGATCCGGTGCTAAGATGGTCTCGTGAGCGAACCGCCCTCTGTCGGGATCGTTACGGTCAACTACAACAGCGCCGGCTTCATCGGCGAGTTCCTCGGATCGATCTCAAAGATCGACTATCCGCGGCACCGTCTGATTGTAGTCGACGCGGCCTCGAGCGACGGCTCCGTGGAGGAGATCGAGCGCCGTTGCCCGCAGGCGGACGTGATCCGCTGCGACGAGAACGTGGGCATCGCGCGCGGGAACAACATCGGCGTGGAGCGCTGCCGCGAGCTCGGCCTCGACTTCGCGCTCTTCGTCAACAACGACACGACCCACGAGCCCGGCTTCCTGCGCCGGCTCGTCGATGCGGCGGACGCGCGAACGCTGGCCGCGCCGCGCATCCTCTACGCCGACGACCATCGCCTGATCAGCACGCACGCGGGCGACTTCGACTGGAACCTCGGCCGCTTTCGCAATACTCACCACGGCAAGCCGGACGGCCCGGAGACGCGCAGGCAGCGCGAGGTGCAGACGGCGAGCTTCTGCTGCATGCTCGTGCCCCTCTCGGTCTTCGCCGATGTGGGGCCGCTCGATGAGCGCTTCTTCATGTACTACGAAGAGACCGATTTCCTCCGCCGCGCACGGGAGGCCGGCTATCGGCTGCTGTACGTCCCGGACGCGGTCATCTACCACCGCGAGAGCGCGTCGAGCGGGGGCGGCTGGATGACGCCGTTCAAGCAGTACTACGCAGCGCGTAACCGGCTCTATCTCGTACGAAAGCACACGCGCTCGCCGCTTCACTACGCCATCTTCACGCTGTTCTACTGGGCCGGCCGCATTTCGGCCCTGCCACGCTTCTTCATCCCCCAGCAGCGCGCGCTCCTGAAGGCGCAGCTGCTGGGCATGCTGCATTACTACCAGGGGCGCATGGGCCGCACGCTGGAGGTACACGACTTCTGAGCGGGGTGCTGCGCATCGCAATCGATGGCTCGGCGATCCCGCGTCGGATGGCCGGCGCCGGCGTCTACACCTACCAGCTCGTGCGCGCGCTGGCCGCCCTGCCGGGCCAGCACGCGCTCACGGTCTTCGCGCGGCCGGGCCTGTTCGACGACCTGCCGGCGCAACACGCCAACGTCGCCGTCGCGCACGTGCGTCAGCGCGGGCGCGCGGGCCGGCTCGCCTGGGAGCAGCTCGCGCTGGCAGAACGCCTTGGCCGCCACCGCATCGACGTGCTCCATTCGCCGCACCACCACACACCGCTGGTCTCCCTCGGCAAACGACGCGTCGTCACCTTCCACGACCTCACGTTCCTGCTCATGCCGGAGCGCTACTCATTCGCGCGCCGGACGTACATGAACGCCGTCACCCGAGCCTCCGCCCGCGTCGCCGACGCGATCATCACGCCGTCCGAGGCCGTCCGTCAGGAGGTCATCGAGCGGCTCGGTGTAGCGCCCGCGCGCGTCATCGCGATCCCGGAGGCCGCCGGTCCGACGTACGCGCCTGCGGACGAGGAGTCGCT
>JBBDNH010000313.1:0-10641 GCA_040877745.1 Dehalococcoidia bacterium | reverse complement strand
CCCCCCCCAGACCGCTCCCGCGGCGTCGGCGTCCCCGCCTTAGTTTCGCCGGCGCACAGCCCGGAAGGATCTCCCCGCCTCAGCGTCCCCTTCGGTAGGGGACGGCTCTTGATCGACCGGCGCCTCGCCGTTCGCGCGATTGCGTAGCTCCTCGCGGACGACCTTGAGGTCGCCGGGCGCCTCGATACCCAGCTTGATCCGCCGCTTGCTGATACTCAAGACCTTGACGAAAATGCGGTCGTCGATCCAGAAGCCCTCCTGGATCTTGCGGTCGAGGACCAACATCCCTGCCTCCTCCCTGCCCACGTCCTCGTAATAGACGGCCGGAGCGTGCCAATCGCACCACCCCATCACCCATCGACCACCGAATCGATTGGCCGCTCCGGCCTGAACCCAGCACATCCACCCAAGGGGCTTGACGTTTGCCCCGAAATGCGGTACTAGAAGTTCGTTACTGGATGTACAACGCTGGATTACTCATACTAGCCCCGCACTACCGGATTCGAGATGCCAGTATCATACTTCCTAGTTGGTTCCTTGTCAAGCCCCCGCAAGGATGTGATCGATGTCTTGGAGCTTCCTCACTAACCACGCGCTCGTCCTGATCCACGTCGCCAACAACCCGCGCTCCACGTTGCGCGAAATCGCGGGTGCAGTCGGCATCACGGAACGTGCGGCGCTCTCCATCCTGCGGGCGATGGAGGAGGACGAGATCATCTCGCGGACCAAGGAGGGGCGGCGCAACAAGTACTGGGTGAATTTCCAGGCGCTGCTCGATCACCAGCTCAGCAGGCCGTTCAACGTCATCGAGCTGGCCGAAAACCTGATGGTGATCGCCAAGCGCATGGAGGAGCTCGGCAAGCGATAGACCGCTAGCCCGGCGTCCTCGTCCGCCAGTCCTCGATCTCCGAACGCATCGCCGCCTTCACGCCATCCGGCGCGAACGACCCCTCGACCGAATTCAGCGCCAGTCGCGCGTAGCCATCGCGATCGAGCTCGAGCAGCCGGCCCGCGATCGCGTACTCGCCCAGCAGGTCGCAGTCGAAGAAGCCCGGATCGTCCGTGTGCACCGAGACCAGCACGCCGGCCTCCCACAGCTGCCGCAGCGGGTGTTCGTCGAGCGAGGCCACGACGCCGAGCCGCAGGTTCGACGTCGGGCAGACGGCGAGCGGAATGCGGCGTTCGGCCAGCTCGGCGACCAGCGCCGGGTCTTCGACCGAACGGACGCCGTGCTGGATGCGGTCCGGCTGGAGCGACTCCATGGTGTCGCGCACCGACGCCGGGCCCGCGTTCTCGCCCGCGTGTGGCGCCGAGGCCAGCCCGCGCCGTTTTGCCTCGGCGAAGACGTCCGCGAACGGCGCCGCTGGAAAGCCGTCCTCAGGCCCGCCCAGTCCGACGGCAACCAGCCCCGGCACGTCTTTCGTCGCATCCAGCGCCATGAGCTTGACCTCCTCCGGCATCACCCGCCCGAGACCGAGGACCAACCGCAGGACGACGTCGCGCTGCTGTCCGGCCGCTTCCGCGGCCTCCATGAAGGAGTCGAGCGTCCGCGGCCCGATTGCGGGCGAGATCTCCAGCTCGGCGTAGCGGACGCCGTTGCGCCGGGCCTCTTCGGCGTACTCACGTACGAGCCGCGCGTAGTCGCCCGGGCGGATCATCACGCGCGTAGCGGCCATGTAGCTCTCTACGAAGCTGTTCAGATCGGTGAACGCGTGCGAGATGCTCACGCCCTCGCGCGCGCAGAACTCCTCCAGCGTCGCCGGCCGCACCGAGCCCTCAAGGTGCAGGTGCAGCTCCGCCTTAGGCAGATCGTCGAGGTCAGAGGGAACTGTCAACGGATATCTAGCGGATTAGCGGATGTGCGGTCGAACTTCGAGCTTCGAGCCTCACCTCGGCAGTCCGAGCCCGCGCGTCGCGATGATGCCGCGCTGGACTTCGCTCGTGCCGGCGGCGATCGTGCTGGAGACCGCCTGGAGGTAGCTGCGCTCCAGCCGGCCCTTCAGCGGCGCCCACTTCGAGCCCGGCTCCAGGCCGCCGTACGTGCCCAGGAGTTGGATGCCCGTCAGCGCCATGCGCTGGCCGAACTCGGAGCCGTACAGCTTGCTGATCGAGGCTTCGTAGTTCGGGATGATGCCCTTCGATTGCATCCACGGGATGCGATAGGCGATGTAGGTTCCGGCCGCCAGCTCGACGGCGCGGTCGGCGAGGCGCACGCGGAGCTGCCGGTTGCGTCGCACGGTCTCGTCCGGGTGCTCGCGCACGAAGTCGACGAGCTGCTCCAGGTTCCGCCGGCCACCCGCGTACGCCTGGATACCCGAGCGCTCGAAGTCGAGCGCAACGGCAACCTGGTACCAGCCGCGGTTCAGCTCGCCGACCAGGTTCTCCTTGGGGATGCGCACGTTGTCGAAGAAGACCTCGCTGAAGCCGGCCTGCCCGGCCATGTTGATCAGCGGTCGGATGCTGACGCCCGGCGCGTCCATCGGCACGACGAAGGTGCTGATGCCCTTGTGCTTCGGCGCCTCCGGGTCGGTGCGGGCGGCGAGCCAGCCCCACTGCGACCGCGACGCGCCCGAGGTCCAGATCTTCTGGCCGTTGATCACGAAGTCGTCGCCGTCCTCCACGGCGCGTGTCTGCAGCGCCGCGAGGTCGGAGCCGGCGCCCGGTTCCGAATAGAGCGTGCACCAGACGTCCTCGCCGGAGGTGATCCGCGGCAGGAACTTCTGCTTCTGCTCGTCGGTGCCGTAGATCATCATCGCGGGGCCCACCCAGGCGACGCCCATGCTGAAGCCGCCGGGCGCGCCATGGTACGACATCTCCTCGTTGTAGATGAGCTGTTGCATGTGCGGCGCTTCCAGCCCGCCGTACTCCTTCGGCCAGGCCATGGCGAGCCACTTGCGGTCGGCGAGCTTCTTCGTCATGCGCCGGCTGATCTCCCAGACCGAGCTTCCGTCGCCTTCCCCGTACATGCCGCCCTCCCAGTCGTCCGGCAGCTCCTCCTTGATGAACTGCCGCACCTCCTGGCGAAACTGCTCCTGCTCCGGCGTGAATCGAAAGTCCATGATCACCTCCCCTTAGCGCATCGATGCCGTGATGAGTATCGTCGAATCGCGCAGCGCCCTGGCGTCGTGGCGGACGCGCGCTCGCAGGGCGATGAGGTCGCCCTTCGAAGCGCGGACGCTCGTCTTGTCCATGCCGATCTCGATCGCGCCCCGGCGCACCTCGATGGTCACGTCGCCGGCGACGGCGTGCGCGCCCAGCGCCGTGCCCTTGCGCAGCGCCACCAGCGTCACGCGAAGCCGGCCTTCCTTCACCAGCGTCTTGGCGGCGCGCCCGCTCTTCGAGCGTGCCGCCTGCTCACGAAGCTTCGCCTCTTCGGCGGACGCGTCGAGCTGCAGCACGGCTCCGGCCAGCTTGTGCGTTCTCAGGTAGCTGTGCTTCTTGGCGGGCATATCAGCTTATCTCCGCCAGGGGTCGCGCGCCCATGCGTTGGGCGACGTTCTGGAAGAGGGCGTACTCCTGCGCTCCCACGATCGGCAGCTCGAAGCCGTCCTTCTCGAAGATGAACGTTGGCGTGCCGGAGGCGCCGCGCATGCGCGCCTGCTCCGTGCGCTGGTCGATGAGCGCGGCGTACGCGCCGGACTCGATCGCCTCCCCGAGCTCGTTCGCGTCGAGGCCGGCCTCAGAACCGAGGTCTTTCAGCACCGCGATGTCGCCGATGTCCCGGCCCCGGCCGAAGTAGGCGTCGAATAGCGCGCGATGATACAGCTCGAACGCGCCGCGCTCGCGGGCGAACTCGGACGCTTCCAGCGCGCGGTGGGAGTTCGGCACGTGTTGCGATGGCTGGAACGGCAACCCGGCCTCGTCCATGAGCGAGCGCAGGCGGCTCACGTAGCCCTCCGGTCGGGGCGGTCGCTGCGCCCGGTCGATGCCCTCCGGCGGGAACTCCGGGTGCAGCTCGTACGGGTGCCACGTCACATCCAGCTCGAACTCGCGCTGGAGACGGTCGGCGCGCGCCATGCCGATGTAGCACCACGGGCAGATGTAGTCTGAGGCGATTGTGAGGTGCATGCAGGTTGTATCATAGGTAGCGGCGCGAAAACTCGCAAACGACGTTCGCGCGATCGCAACCTGCCATACGTGGACCGGTATCATCGTTGGAAGTGACGGATCATGGATGAATCGGCTGCCCTGACGGGCGAAACGAGCTGGAGTCGGTTTCGCGTCCATCGTGCGTTGCTGACCAGCGATGGGGTCATCGCCCTGTCGGCGTTGGCGGTCCTCGCGACCGGCCTCGGGCTTCGCCTCGCGATCGCCTGGCAGGACCTGCAGACGCTCACCGTCAAGGCCCTGCCCGACGATGCGTTCTACTACTTCCTGACGGCGGACCGTATCTCCAACGGCCAGGGGATCTCCTTCGATGGCATTTCGCCTTCCAACGGCTACCATCCGCTGTGGCTGTTCCTGCTTGTGCCCCTCTACCTCCTACCGGGGCGATCGCTGCCCCTGCACCTCGGTCTTACACTCGCGTCCGTCCTCGATGTGATAGCGGGCGGCCTCATCGGGCTGGCGGCCTGGCGCCTGACGGGGAACAAAGTGGTGGGCCTGTTCAGCTTGACCTTCTATATCCTGCTGCCGCGGAACATCCTGGCCTCTGTCGATGGCGTGGAAAACGCGCTCGCGGCCATGCTGTTATCCGCCCTGCTCCTGGTGGTCGTGACGGCGTGGAAGGAGCCGCCGGAGCGGTGGCTGCGCTGGTCGATCGCCACTGGCGTGCTGGCCGGGCTGTTGGTGCTCGCTCGCCTAGAGAGCGCGCTTGTGGCGGCCGCGGCGCTCGTCGCGCTCGCCGCGCTGCGGCCTCGACCGCTACGCTGGCCGGCGCCCGCCATCGTCGCCTGCGTGGCGGCGGTGGTGATTGCGCCCTGGTTCATTTGGAGCAGCATCGCCGTTGGAACACCGGTACCCGTTAGCGCAGAAGCCACGACCTGGCTCCTGCGCGAGCACTTCGACGCTGGGAACCCGGACGCCGGCTTCTCCGATCTTGTCCGTCATGGATACAGCGAGACGAGGGACGTGATGGGGCGCGCGGAAGACCTCTACCTCTACACGAGGCCGATCGCGCTCGCGATGCTGGCCGGCGTAGCCGTCGTGGCCGCGCACTTCCTGCTGTTCGCCCGCGGGACTGCCAGACGCGACGTGATCGGCCAGGTCCTCATCGCGGGCCTGCCGTTCGCGGCCTTCCTGGCGATGCTGCTCGTCAACAGCGCCTTCCGCTGGTCGGTGCGGAGCTGGTACTTCGCATGGGGGATACCGTCGCTGGCGCTCATCCTTGGCGTGGCGTTTGGCTACCTCTGCACCCTTGTCGCCTCAGTCGCGTCGAGGGCGAGGTCGGAGCTTGCGCCCACGGCAGCGCAGTTCGCGATCTACGGGGCGCTCGTGGTCGTGATGGCGGCCCTGTTCTCTGGTCATGCGCGCGATTCGTGGCGGATCGGGTACTTCCCGTTCCAGGGTGACAACTTCAGGGCGGCGCAGTATCTCGAAGCGGAAACTGAGCCGGACGCTCGCGTGGCCGCCTTCAACGCCGGCGTGGTCGGCTACTTCAGCGAACGCACCGTGATCAACCTTGACGGCGTCGTCAACGTCGACGCGTATCACGCGCTCCAGGACCATCGCTTGCTGGCCTATCTGCGATCGGCCGGCGTTCAATACGTGGCGGACCGCGACGGCGCCTGGAGGTACCTGCCCGCATACATCAGGCCCGACGACTGGTCCGAGAGCCTCTGGGGCGAGGACCCGAACGAGGCCATGACCTCGATTCATCAGCTGCCAGCGCCGGGAGCCTTCCCTCAGATGAACGTCTGGCGCCTCCTTCCCGAAGACGCAACGGGGCCTTAGCGCTAGCCAGCGCCGCGCTGTTAGGCCGGCACCCGGTGGTGGCAAGGACGGCCGCAGGTGTGGTAAGATTTAGGAAACCCTGTTTCCTCGTCCTCGAACCCCTGCAATCCTAACGGGCAGCGTAATCGACGACCAGGGAGCCAAGCCCAAGGAGGCAATCCTCGTGTCGTACGCAGACAAAACGCTGACCTGTCAGGACTGTGGTTCGGAGTTCATCTTCTCCGGAGACGATCAAGAATTCTTCGCCGGTAAGGGCTTCAGCGAACCGAAGCGCTGTCCTTCATGCCGGGCCGCGCGCAAGGCCGAACGCGGTGAAGGCGGCGGCGGGGGCGGCTACGGCCGGCCGCGCGAGATGCACGCCGTTGTGTGCGCGGAGTGCGGGAAGGACACCGAAGTCCCGTTCGAGCCGCGCGGCGACCGTCCCGTCTACTGCTCTGACTGCTTCTCCAAGCGCGCGCCGTCGCGCAGCCGCTATTAACCGGCACGCCGCGCGAGCGGCTAGGAGAACGCGATGACCACACTGTTCGTGGGCAATTTGTCGTCTGAAGTCACCGACAGTGACCTGCGCGCCGTCTTCGAAGAGTACGGCCGCGTCACGTCGGTCAGACTGATGTCTCGACGCGGGCTCGCGTACATCGAGATCGACCCCGGCGCCGCGAAGGCTGCTGTAGAAGGGCTCCAGGGTACGCAACTCAAGGGACGAACCGTAGATATCGCGGTCGACCGTGGTGCGGGCGGCGGACGCCCGCGCGGCCGGCGAGGCGGCCGCCGCTAGCGACGTCGCCCGGAGCGGGCAAGCGAGAGGGGGGAGCCACGAACCTAGCTGCTCGGTGCGCAGGAACATCGGCCGTATTCGTCGACTCGGCCTCGGACGAGCGCGTCCTCGAGATCGGCTGCGACGCCGACGGCGTGCTGCTCCTCTCGTTTCGTCTCTATGACTCCACCGGCAATCTGGCGGCGAGCACGGACGGCTTCAAGCAGTTCCCCAAGGGCCTGTCGGTCTCCTGCGAAGCGGGCGAGCAGCTGCTCGACGTCCCACGCGACCTGAGCAAGCCGTTCCAATACCGGCTCTACAACTCCGAGGGCCGGCTGCTCACCTGGTCCGACGGCGTGCGCACGAAGATCTACCCCCATCTGCGCATGGAGGGCGTCGCGCGCGGCTGGGTGCCCGTCGCCTCCTAGCCGAAGCTTCCCACTCCCGGCCTACGGCGGCATAATGGCTGGGTGGAGATTATCCCCGGCGTACACGCCATCGGCGGCCTCGGTGTAGGCAGGGTCTACCTCTACCAGGAAGCCGACCGGCTGACCCTGATCGACACAGGCCTCGCAGGCAGCGCCGACCGCATCCTCGCCGCGGTCGAGCGCCTGGGCCGCCGCCCACAAGACCTGCGCCAGGCGCTGATCACGCACCACCACGGCGACCACGTCGGGTCACTCGCAGCGCTGCAGGAGCGCACCCAGACGCAGACGCTCGTCCACCGAATCGATGCGCCCATCGTGCGCGGTGAGGAGAAGCCGCCGGGCTCCAGCGCGACCGGCTTCTGGCGACTCCTCCTGCCGCTCCTCAGTCGCGGCGTGAAGCCTCCCCAGCCCGCCAGGGTCGACCGCGAGCTGGAGGACGGCGACGAAGTGGACGTCGATGGCGGCGCTCGCGTGCTCCACGTGCCCGGACACACGGCGGGCAGCATCGCGCTCTACGTGCCCGCCCGGAAGCTGCTCTTCTGCGGCGACGCAGCTGCGAACACGCTCGGCCTTGGGCCGCCCAGCGGGCCGTTCGGCATCTTCAACGAAGATCGAGCGGACGCGGCGCACTCCTTCCGCAAGCTTGCCCAGCTCGACTTCGAGGTCGCGTGTTTCGGCCACGGCAAGCCGCTCGATAAAGACGCGGCGCTCGCCTTCCGTCGCGCCGCCGAGAAGCTGCCCTAGTGGAGCTGATCTCCGGCGTTCACGCCATCGATCTTGGCATGGTCTACGCCTACCTCTACCAGGCCGCCGGCCGCCTGACCCTGTTCGATGCCGGCCTCGGCACGCACAGCCAGCGCATCCTCGACGAGGTTGCCGCGCTCGGCCGCCGGCCGGAGGATCTCAGACAGATCGTCGTCTCGCACTACCACGCCGACCACGCCGGCTCGCTCGGCGAGCTACAGGAGCGGACTACGGCGCAGGTGCTCGCGCACCGGCTCGATGCGCCGGTCATCCGCGGTGAGCAGGAGGCGCTGCCGCCCCTGTTATCGGAGGTCGAGCGCGCGTTCCACGAGCGGATCACCGCCGATGTTCCGCCCCTTCAGCCAGCGCTGGTCGATCGCGAGGTCGAGGATGGTGACGAAATCGATGTCGACGGCGGCGCGCAGGTCGTCCATGCGCCCGGCCACACGCCGGGCAGTATCTGTCTGTATCTGCGACATCGCAAGGCGCTCTTCTGCGGCGACGCCGCCGCTCGCATGCCGGACGGCGCGCTGATCGTGGGCGCGTTTAACGCCGATCCGGAGCAGGCGCGCCGCTCGTTCCGCCGCCTCGCCGAGCTGGATTTCGAGGTCGCCTGCTTCGGCCACGGCGCCCCGCTCGACAAGGACGCCTGCCTCGAGTTCCGTCGCATCGCGGAGAAGCTCGCGCGCTAGCGGCCGAACGCGGCCTTTCCTTGCTTGCGCTGCCGTGCTAGGATTCGGGCACTGTTCGTCAGAGTAGTGCAGGGAGGTGCACGATGCCGTTGTACATGTATCAGGTGAGCTACACGCCGGAGGCCTGGGCAGACCTCGCCAGGAAGCCGCAGGACCGCTCCGAGGCGATCAAGCCGATGTTCCGCAGTCTCAAGGGCCGGCTGCTGAACTTCTATCTGTCGTTTGGCGAATACGACCTCGTTGTGATAGCGCAGATGCCCGACGATGAGTCGGCGGCTGCGCTTTCGATCGCGGCTTCCGCTGGTGGCGCGATCAAGTCGATCAAGACGACGCCGCTCATGACGGTCCGGCAGGGCTTGCAGTCGATGCGCAAGGCCAAGCGCGCCGGCTACGCCCCGCCGGCGTAGCGCTGGGGGTCAGGGGTCAAGACAGCGGTTCGAGCCTTCAGCATCCAGCTTCCAGCCTCGAGCCTCGAGCGTCGAACATCGAGCCTCGAACCTCGAGCCTCGAGCCTCGAGCGGGCGGCCCCGCCGCCCGGTCGTATGCGTTCGCCCGTCCTCAGCGCCTGCTGTTAGCTAGCTAACCTTCGTTCTCCGCGACCTCAGCGGGCCGCTTCAGGATGAAGTAGCTGCTCTCTGGGCGCATCAGGGGGAGGATACCGGTCATTTCCCAGCCGTCCTTCCCGAGCGTTTCGAGATAACGGCGGACGAACCCGGTGCGGTGCTCGCCGCTCTGGCGGATGAACTCCACCCCCTCAGCGCTGATCCTGCCCCGAAAATCTACGTAGACGACTCTGTAGTCCCAAGTGTTCATGCAAACCTCCTTGACGGTGGCGCTGAACGAACGGGCGCCGGCCTGAGCTCGGCTCAGGACGCCGACGCCTCAGGCGCCTACGCCGGGCGACGGGGCCTACGATCAGGGTAGCGCATCCTGCCGACAACCACGCCATCACAAGTGCGATTGACAAGTAAGCGCTCAACAAGCTTAGATAAGACGCCAATCAGAAAGGAGCTCTATACATAATGAAGGCAGCCGTATTCCACGGACCGAACCAGGACCTCATCATCGAGGACATCGACCTGGATAAGCCGATGGCCCGCGAGGTGCTCGTCAAGACCGCCGCCAGTGGCGTCTGCCACAGCGACCTCCACTTCGTCGATGGCCTCTACCCGTATCCCGCGCCAGCGGTGCTCGGGCACGAGGCCGCCGGTATCGTCGAAGAAGTCGGAGAGCTGGTCACCCAGTTCCAGCCGGGCGACCACGTCATCGCCTGCCTCTCGACCTTCTGCGGCAACTGCGAGTACTGCCTCAGCGGCCATCCGTCGCTCTGCCGCAGTCCGGAGACGAGCCGCGCGCCCGGCCAGCCGCCGAAGATGAAGCGAGCCGGGAAGGACGAGCCCGTGCACCAGTTCCTCAACATCTCCAGCTTCGCCGAGCACATGTTGCTCCACGAGAACGCGATCGTGAAGATCCGCGAGGACATGCCGCTCGACCGCGCCGCGCTCATCGGCTGCGGCGTCATGACCGGCGTCGGCGCGGCGCTCAACACCGCGCGCGTCGAGCCTGGCACGAGCACCGTGGTCTTCGGCGCGGGCGGCGTCGGCCTCGCGGCGATCCAGGGCTGCCGCATCGCCGGCGCGGGCCAGGTGATCGCCGTCGATGTCGTCGAAAGCAAGCTCGGTCTGGCCAAGGAGCTCGGCGCGACGCACACCGTCGATGCGTCGCAGGGCGACCCCGTCGCCAAGATCCGCGACATCACGGGCGGCGGCGCGCACTACACGTTCGAGGCGATCGGCAACAAGGACGTCGCCGAGCAAGCGTTCGATGCCCTGCGCGCCGGCGGCACCGCGACGGTAATCGGCATGATCCCCATCGGGCAGAAGGTGGAGCTGACCGGCTCTTCGTTCCTGCAGGAGAAGAAGATCCAGGGCTGCACCATGGGCTCGAACCGCTTCCGCATCGACATGCCGCGCTACGTCGATTTCTACCTGCGCGGCATCCTCAAGCTGGACGAGATGATCACCAAGCGCGGCCAGCTGGGCGATGTCAACGAAGCCTTCCGGGCGATGAAGGCCGGCGAGGTGGCCCGCACGGTGCTGATGTTCAACGGCGCGTAGAGCCCGCGCATTCG
>JBBDNH010000312.1:0-1958 GCA_040877745.1 Dehalococcoidia bacterium | reverse complement strand
ACCCCGTCCTTCGCTCAGCTCAGGACTTCCCCTCTCCCGCCAGCGGGAGAGGGGCGACTGATCGTAGGCGCACCCACGTTAGGACCGATTGGGGTGAGGGAGCAAGCGCACGGGCAGGCCGAAGCGGTGGGGAACGGTTACAATCAGCACACTCTGCTCAGCCTGGGAGGTGGCCATGACCGATATCCGTGAGTTCTGCGAACGGCTCTGGAAGGGCGAGGTCGATACCGTGACGGAGGCGCACCCCGTCACCACGCCCATCGCCAACCGCGAGGCCCAGGAGATCGCGGACGGCATGCTCTACTACAAGGGCTTCGCCGGCTCCACGACGCTCGATACCGGCGACGGCCTCGTCATGCTCGACACCGGCGCGCGCAACGACAGCGAGCCGCTCTACGACGCCGTGCGTCGCTGGCGGCCCGACGCCCGGCTGGCCGCGGCGGTCTTCTCGCACCACCACGTCGACCACATCATGGGCGTCGACCGCTTCGACCAGGAGGCAACGGACGCCAAGCACCCGCGGCCGCTCGTCTACGGCCACGAGCTGCTGGGCGGCCACTTCGACCGCTACAAGAAGACCACCGGCTGGAACGGCGCGATCAACCGGCGTCAGTTCAACGTCGCCGGCCTCGACGTCGAGCGCCGCGTCCCGTGGCCGGAGGAGTATCGCTACCCGGACGTCACCTACCGCGAGGAGCTGACCTTCAGCCAGGGCTCGTACAGCTTCGAGCTGCACCACGCCCGCGGCGAGACCGAGGACGCCACCTGGACGTGGGTCCCCGAGCTGAAGCTGCTCGCTCCTGGCGACCTCTTCGTCTGGTGCTGCCCGAACGCCGGCAACCCGCAGAAGGTGCAGCGCTGGGTGGGCGACTGGGCGGCCGCGCTCCGGCGCATGGCCGCGCTCGACGCCGAGCAGATGATCCCGGGCCACGGCTGGCCCATCTTCGGCGCGGACCGCGTCCGCGTCTCGCTGCTCGATACGGCGGAGCTGCTGGAATCGATGGAATCGCAGGTGCTGGCGCTGATGAACGCCGGCGCCAGCCTCGACACCGTCCTGCACGAGGTCGACATCCCTGCGGTAACGCTCGAGAAGCCGTACCTGCGTCCGGTCTACGACCACCCGCAGTTCGTGCTGCGCAACATCTGGCGCTGGTACGGCGGCTGGTACGACGGCGAGCCCGACCAGCTCCTGCCCGCGCCTCGCGCCGAGCAAGCGCGCGAGTGGGTGGCCATGGCCGGCGGGCTGGAGGCCGTCCTTGATCGCGCGCGGACGCTGGCCAAGGACGGAAACGTCCGCCTCGCCTGCCACGTCGTGGAGTTCGCCGTGCTCGCGGAGCCCGGCTCCCAGGCCGCGCATGGAGCGCGCGCCGAGATCTACGACGCTCGCGCCGGGCAACAGACGTCGTCGATGGCGCGCGGCATCTTCTCGTACGCCGCCGCGTCGAGCCGCGCCGGCAAGCGCGATGGCTTCGGCGGCTAGGAGTACCGCAGCCTGAAGGCTGCCCCACGCATGTTGCTCGCTCCGCGAGGTCAGGCTTCAGCCTGACAGGAGGGCCCGGCAGGCTAAAGCCTGCCCCACGAATAGTGGCGCCTGTCCCAAACTGCTAGCTCAGCTCCAGGTACAGATAGACCGTCTGCCGTCCGTCTTCGTCATCGCGGTTCGAGTTCCAGCGGTCGTTGAAGCCGGCGACGCGGAAGCCGAGCCTGAGATAGAACTCGATGGCCTCGCCGGCGTCGCCCTGCGGCTCGACCCAGAGCGCGCGCAGCTCTCGCTCGCGCGCCCAGGCCGCCGCCCCGTCGATCAACGCTCGTCCGGCGCCGCGACGGCGCGCCGGCCGGTGCACGGCGAGGTCGGAGACCTCGGCGGCGTCCGTCCAGCGCGGCAGGAGGATCATCAGGTAGCCCAGCAGCTCGTCCGCGTCCTCCGCGACGAAGACGGCGTCGGCGCGCGTCGCGAG
>JBBDNH010000311.1:0-10808 GCA_040877745.1 Dehalococcoidia bacterium | reverse complement strand
TGAGGTACTGCAGCGATGAGTAGCCGGTGCCGAAGTCGTCGAGGGCGATGTCGACACCGAGCGCGCGGAGATCGGTGAGGACTTCGATGGCGAAGGCGGCGTTCTTCATCGCGACGGTCTCCGTGATCTCGACCTCGAGCGAGTGCGGCGGCAAGCGGCACTCATCGAGGGCGGCGGCGATCGTCTCGACGAGGTGCGGGTCCTGGAACTGGGGCGCGGAGAGGTTGACCGCCAGGCGCAATGACGGCAGGCCGGCGTCCTCTCGGGCGCGGCTCTGGCGGCACGCCATGCGCAGCACCTGGCCATCGAGCTGCGAGATGAGTCCGAGCTGCTCGGCGGGGGGGATGAACTCCTCCGGGAGCACCAGGCCTCGTTGCGGGTGTTGCCAGCGCGCGAGCGCCTCGACGCCGAGGATGACGCCCGTGCGCACATCGGCCTGAGGCTGGAGATAGACATCGAACTCGCCGCGGTCGAGCGCGCGGCGCAGGTCGTTCTCGATGAGCATGCGCTGGAGGGCACTGTCGGGGATCTCCCATAGGCCGGCGAAACGCTGGTTGAGCGGGAACGATCGAGCGAGGCGAGGCAGCCCGGCGGAGGCACGCTGTAGCGAGGCGATCTGGCCGAGGTCGTCGAGGATGACCATACCGCCGCCTTCCTCATCGGGAGGCGGCTGGACCTCGGCTGCTTGCTCATCGGCGAGGGCGCGCGAGTCCTCACGTATGGAGTCGCCGGTCTCGCCATTCTGCGTTCGCATGGCTCCCCGTCCTGACCCGACAGTCGTGCTCTACGTCTATCATCGGCCGTAGGGAAGGCGCGCAGCAGCGGCGCAGCAGCGCGGCGCAGCAGCGCGGCTGTATACTGTGCCGGGCTGAGCGGGAATGACTGACGAATCCACCCTCCTTGGCGAAGAACGCCGGCTGGTCACCGTCCTGTTCGCGGACCTGGTGGGCTACACGGCCGCGTCCGAGGCGCGCGACCCGGAGCTGATCTTCGACGCGCTGAATCTGTGCATGAGCCGCCTGGGCAACGAGATCCAGCGCTTCGGCGGGTACGTGGACAAGGTGGTGGGCGACGAGATCATGGGGCTCTTCGGCGCGCCGCGAGCGCAGGAGGACGACGCCGGCAAGGCGATCGCGGCCGGACTGGCGATGCAGCGAGCGCTTGCGGAGCTGGCGCCCGAGCTCGAAGGGCCGCTGGGAACGACGTTCCGGATGCGCGTGGGCATCAATACCGGTCTGGTCCTGGCGGGCGCTGTGGGCCCTGGGGGCTATACGGTGACCGGCGACGCGATCAACGTCGGCGCGCGGCTGGAGTCGGCCGCGGCGCCGGGAACGATCCTCGTTGGCGAGTCGACGCGGCGGCTGGCGCGACGGCCGTTCCGCTGGGGCGAGCAGCAGGAGCTGACGGTCAAGGGCCGCAGCGAGCCGGTCGTCTGCGTTACGGTCGAAGGCGCGGCGACGGCGCCGTTGCGGCTGGTGCCGGCGCCGAGCGAGACGCCGTTCGTTGGGCGGCAGGAGCACCTGGAGCGGATCAAGGAGCTGTGGGGCGAGGCGGCCGCGGGCGAGGCGCGCGTCCTGCAGATCGCCGGCGAGTCTGGTATCGGCAAGACGCGGCTGCTGGCGCACCTGTTCGCGAACGTGGACGTCTCGCCGGAGCACGTGCTCTATACGCGCACCGACACGCCGCCGCGCACGTTCGGGCCGCTGCTGCAACTGCTGCCGGCGCTGCGCGACAACCTGCCGGAAGGCTTCGAAGAGCGGATCGAGGCGCTGGCGCGCGTCCACGAGACCGAGATACCGCCCGAGGTGGAGCCGAACTGGCTGGTCAACGGCCTGACGGAGGTGCTGAGGACGCTGAGCGCCTCCGGGCCCGTCGCGCTTGTGCTGGACGACATGCACCGGGCGGACCGCGCAACGATCGAAATCGTGGACAAGCTGCTGCCCCGTTTGCGCTCGATGCCGGTGCTCACGCTGTTGCTCCGGCAACCGGTCGGGCGGCGCGTACGGCGTGTCTCCGAGGAGGAGACGGTCACGCTCGAACCGCTGTCGCCGGAGCAGGGCCGGGCGCTCGCGAAGGGCGTAGCGCGGAGCCTGGGCGACGACGCCGCAACGCAGATCGTCGCTCGGGCGGGCGGCAACCCGCTGTATCTGGAGATGCTCGCCACGGCGGCCGCGAACGCCCCCGAAGGCGTGGCGGTGTCGGAGTCGCTGCAGACCGCGGTGGTAGCGCGGATAGACGAGCTGGACGAAACGAGCCGTCGCGTGCTGCGCGAGGCGAGCGTCTTCGGAGTGTCGTTTTACGAGGAGCCGCTGAAGCTGACGACGACCGTCACGGACGGGCTGTACGAGACGCTGGGGCACCTGTGCGAGGTTGGTCTGCTGGACGACATGGGAGACGCGCACAACCGTGGCTACACCTTCCGGCACACGCTGGTGCAGGAGGTGCTCTACGAAGGGCTGACGCACCGGCAGCGCGCTGAGCTGCACCGCCGGGCGGCCGAAGCGCTGGAGCTGGCGCGCGAAGAGGGGCTGGATGTGGAGCCGGAGCAGATGGCCTTCCACTTCAGCGAGGCCGGTGACGGCGAACGAGCGGCGGCGTACCACCTGGCCGCGGCGGAGCGCGCCGACCAGCTCTGGGCGCCGGTGGAGGCGCGCGGGCACCGGAGGTCGGCGAACCGGCTGCTGAACAGCGCGTCGCTGGCGGGGCTGTACGCAACCAACGGCCGGCCGTCGCTGGTGGCGCGCGCGGGAGCGATCGCGCTGCAGGCCGCGCTGGCCGCCGCGCTGATCCTGCCGGCGTTCCTGGTCGTGGCGACGCGGCGGCCCGAGCAGAACCTGCTGACGCTGGGACTGCCGTACGAGATCATCGACTTCCATCCATCGGCGATCTTCGTTGCGGTGCTGCTGGGCGGGCTGCCGCTGCTGGTGGCGGGCATTCTGTTCGCGCACTTGGCCGTTCCCCTGCTGATGAAGCGGGCCGTGTCGCCGGTGACGCTCGCCGGCGTCGCGCTGGCGGGCTGGGCTGTAGCGCTGCTGTCCGTGCTGATCGGCTTCGGGGCCCTGATCGGGCTGCTGCGGCTGGGGTGGCTCGACCGGCTATCGTCGATGTACGTCGGCGGCGCGACGCTGCAGTTGCTGCTGGGCAAGTACACGCTGCTGATCACGGTGATCGTCGGGACGCTGGTCGTCGCGATTGTCTGGACGGCGCTGCTGCGCGTCCAGACGCGCGGCTGGGCGCGCCTGCGCCGCTCGACCGCGGGGCCGAAGGAGATCGAGGAGGGGCGTCGCTGGACGGCGGTGCGGCAGCTGGGCCTGCTGGCGACTGCCGTGGGAGGGCTGACCGTGCTGCTGCTGGCCGCGTACGAGTTCGGGCTGCTGCCGAACAGCGATGCGCAGCCCTCGCTGGGGGCAGCGACGTTCGGCGCGGTGGTGCTGCCGTTTGCGGCGATGACCGTCGGCGGCGCAGGCGCGGGTGTGTTCGCGAGCCGCAAGCTGCGCTCGGAGTCGGGCGCGAACCAGCTGGGGCTGTTCGGCTTCGAGGTGCCGCTGGTGCTGGCGCTGGCCTTCGGGCTGGTGTTGTGGTTCGGGATGCGGCAGGCCGTCATCGTCTCCGCGAACGACGTCGACACGCCTGGGAGCGTCGCGGCGTTCGACCGGGCGGTGGAGCTCTTCCCCGACCTGAGCCTGGCGCACTACTTGCGTGGCGAACGCTTCCTGGCCGAGCATGACTTCGAGCGCGCCCGCGACAGCCTGACGCGCGCGATCGAGCTGGATGACGAGTTTCCGGCGAGCTACTTCGCGCGCGGACGAGTGCTGATCGGTCTGGGGGACACCGAGGGCGCGATCGCGGACGGCACGAGGGTCATCGAACTGCGGCCGGACCACCCGGGCGGCTACGCGATCCGCGCCTGGGCATACGCGATCCAGGGCGACCTTGAAGCGGCGGCGGACGACGTTGCGCTGGCCGTGCGCCCGCTGGACGCGAACGCGCGCGTCGCCTGGGACGCGTACTTCATCCGCTGTCTGGCGCTGGTGGCGATGGAACGGCTGGACGAGGCTGAGCAGGACTGCCAGCAGGCGCTGGACCAGAACCCTGGTCACATCGTGTCGCTCGATGGCCTGGCGCAGATCGCCGCCAAGCGCGCGCAGGCCTCGCGCGATGCGGCGGAGCGGCAGGCGTACTACGAGGAGGCGATCGGCTACACGATCCAGGTGCTGGAGGTCGATCCGGAGAGCTCCGTGGCGCTGGCGAACCTGGGCCGGGCGTACCTGCTGATCGGGCGCTACGAGGAAGCGGAGGCCGAGCTGACGAAGGCGCTCGAATCGGACGCGCTGCTCGTGCGCGGGTACCTGGACCGCGGCCACGCGCGCATCCTGCTGGGCAAGAGCGAGGACGCGATGGCCGATGTCGACCGCGGCGTCGAGCTGTACTGGGGTGACCCGACGAGCGTCCACGCAAGCAGCGTCCTTGAAGACGAGACCTACGGCACGCGGATGTACGTGTCGCGCTACGCGGGCGACTACGCGCAGGCCATCGAGGACGCGACCGCACTCGAGGAGCTGGGCTACGGGACGGCGTTCGTCCTGACGATGCGAGGAGCTTCCTATCTCGCATCCGGCGACGTCGATCGCGCGCTGGCGGACATCAATCGAGCGCTGTCGCTGAACAGGGACTACGCGCCCGCGTTCGATGGGCGCGGCTACGCGTCCTACCTCCAGAACGACTTCGCGAGCGCGGAGGCCGACCTGGATGCGGCGCTGGACCGGCTGATCACGATGAGCCCGCAAGAGCGCGCGGAGCTGCACTACCATCGCGGGTTGCTGTTCCAGGCGCAGGGGCGCTCGACGCTGGCGATGGAGGAGCTGGACGAGGCGGCGAACCTGGTGGAGGTGCCGAGCGTGCGGGACGAGATCAACGCGGCACGGGACTCGCTGGTGGGGGCGGGCTAGTCGCTGGTTGCTGGTTGCTGGTCGCTGGTACGTGGGGGGTCAACGGATGGGGAACGGATAAACGGATACGTATGGCGGGATGGTCTACGCGTCTAGTTGGGCGGCGAGCGCTGCGGCGTCCGTGACGGGGAGCTGGCAGGCGTAGTTTTCGCAGACGTAGGCGGTGGGGCGGCCATCGACCATCTCACGGCCGGCAAGGAGCGGCGACGTGGCGCCGTCGAGCGGAGCATCGGCGCCGGCGAGGACGCGGTTCGGTAGGTAGCGCGCGTTGGCGACGCGGAGGAGAGCCTGCGTTGCGGCGTCCGAGCGCGGGCCGATGACGACGATCTCGTTTGGCGTCGAGAGGTAGAAGTCGAGCGCGCAGAGCCAGTGCGCGAACCCGGTGGGCGCGCGCGTGAGGTAGTCGCGCACGGTGCGGAGCGAGTCGACGGCGCGGCGCTGGTAGTCCGGCTCCCCGGTGAAGACAGCCAGCCGCAGCAACGCCACCGCGGCCGCCGAGCCGCCGGACGGCGTGGCGTTGTCGAATGTCTCGCGCGGGCGGACGACGAGGCGCTCGTGGTCGCTGCCGGTGTCGAAGAACGCGGCGGCGGCGCTGTCCCAGAACAGGTCGATCATGCGGCCGGCCAGGCTCCGCGCTTCGTCGAGCCAGCGCTGTTCGAACGTGGCTTCGTAGAGCGCGAGCAGGGCATCGATGAGGTAGGCGTGGTCCTCCAGATAGGCGTTCAGCTTCGCTTCGCCGGCCTCCCGCTTCCAGGTGCGCAGCAGGCGGCCGTCGCGGACGAGCGAGCCGAGGATGAACTCGGCGTTGCGGCGGGCGACGTCGACGTAACGCGGCTCGTCGAACGCGGCGCCGGCCTCGGCGAAAGCGCGGAGCATCAGCGCGTTCCACGACGTGAGCACCTTGTCATCGAGGCCGGGCGCGACGCGCAGCTCGCGCGCGGCGAGGAGCCTCGGGCGGGCCTCGGCGATGGCGGCCTCCAGCGCGTCCTGGGCGATGCCGAGCGAGACGGCGACGTCGCGGTCGCTGTTGGGGCGCCAGAGGATGCTTTTGCCCTCGAAGTTGCCGCCATCGGTGACGCCGTAGTAGGCGCGCACGATGGGCCCGAGGTCGGGCCCCAGGATCTCATCGATCTCGGCCGGCGTCCAGACGAAGAACTTGCCCTCGACCCCTTCGCTGTCGGCGTCCTGCGCGGAGTAGAAGCCGCCCGCCGGGTCGAGCATCTCGCGTTCGACGTAGGCCAGCGTCTCCTCGGCGATCGCGCGATAGGCGGGCGTGCCGGTGGCCTGCCACGCGTGGAGGTAGAGCTGCGCTAGGAGCGCGTTGTCGTAGAGCATCTTCTCGAAGTGGGGAACGAGCCAGATGGCGTCGGTGGAGTAGCGATGGAAGCCGCCGCCTGCCTGGTCATACATGCCGCCGCGGGCCATCTTGTCGAGCGTCAGCTCGACCATGCGCAGCGAGGCTTCGTCTCGCGTGTCGTGCCAGTAGCGCAGCAGGAACTCGAACGTCATTGGCTGAGGGAACTTCGGCGCAGACCCGAAGCCGCCGTGCTCGGAGTCGAACGCGCTGCTGAGCGCGCGCTGGGCCTGGCTCAGGAGCTCGCGCGTGAGCGGCTCGGGGCTCGGCCGGGCGGCGGACTGCTGCTGGATGTGATCGACGATCTGCTTCGTGGTCGAGGCGATCTCGCCCTTGCGCGTGTGGTACGCGTCCGAGATCGCGGTGAGGACCTGCGGGAAGGCGGGCATGCCACCGCGCTCCTCGGGCGGGAAGTAGGTGCCGGCGTAGAACGGCTCGCCGTCTGGCGTGAGGAAGACGGACATGGGCCAGCCGCCGCGGCCGGTCATCGCCTGGACGGCGGTCATGTAGATCGAGTCGACGTCGGGGCGCTCCTCTCGATCGACCTTGATGTTTACGAAGCGCTCGTTCATGAGCTGCGCGATGGCGTCGTCCTCGAACGACTCGCGCTCCATGACGTGGCACCAATGGCAGGAGGAGTAGCCGATGCTGAGGAAGACGGGCTTATCGCCGGCCCTGGCTTTGGCGAAGGCGTCGTCGCCCCAGGGGTACCAGTCGACTGGGTTGTCCTTGTGCTGGAGGAGGTAGGGGCTGGTTTCGTCTGCGAGGCGATTGGGCATGGATACAGGGTAGCAGGCGGGAAACGAGGAACCAGGAACCAGGAACGGGGAACGGGGAACGTCCTTCGACAAGCTCAGGATGAAGGCAAGCTCAGGATGAGCGCCTGGCAAGCGAGACCGGTGGTGGCGAGGTGTGTATGATGGGGGCGAGATGAGGATCGCGGTTGGGTGTGACCACGCGGGGTTCCCGCTGAAGGCGCCGGCGATCGAGGAGCTGAAGCGCCTCGGGCACGAGGTGGTCGACGTGGGGACGAACAGCACGGATGCGGTCGACTACCCGGACTACGCGCAGGCCGTCGCAGAGGCGGTCGCTCGCGGCGAGGTCGAGCGCGGGCTGCTGCTGTGCGGGAGCGGCGTGGGCGCGTCGGTGGCGGCGAACAAGGTACCGGGCGCGCGCGCGGCCACCTGCCACGATACGTTCTCAGCGCGGCAGGGCGTCGAAGACGACGACATGAACGTGCTCTGCCTAGGCGCGCGCGTGATCGGCGAGCAGCTGGCGCTGGACGTCATCCGGGCGTGGCAGGGCGCCACGTTCTCGAACCTTGAGCGGCACGTCCGGCGGCTGGACAAGGTGAAGGCGCTCGAAGCGCGGTACCAGAGGCGGGATTAGGTCGGCTCCCAGGCACACGCAGCCAGCGCCACGCTTTCGCGTCGCGAGAGAGGCTCGGAGAGCCTAGCTTGCGTACGAGCTGCTAGTAGCTGCGGGCTACGGTTAGTAGCTGCGGGCGCGCTGCTGCGCGAAGCAGTCCGAGCAGTAGACGGGACGGTCGCCACGGGGCAGGAAGGGGACTTCCGCATCCTTGCCGCAGTTGCTGCACGTGACGGTGTGCATCTCCCGCGGGCCGTAGCCGCCGCCTTCACCTCGTTCGGCCTTGCGCGCCTGCCGGCAGGAAGGGCAGCGCTTGGGCTGGCTATAGCCCTTGAGCGCGAAAAACTCCTGATCGTCGGCGGAGAAGACGAACTCTGCTCCACAATCGCTGCACGTTAGGTTCTTGTCGCTGTGGGTCACGAAACGACCTCCTTCAAAATTTCGCCCAGGTCGTCCGTGCCGGCCCATCACGGGCAGAGAACTGATGACGTGGACTTTCCTGCCAGTATGATACGTCAAGTTGGGGGAAAATGAAAGCCCGCAGCGCCTTGAGGAAGGGTGTTCGGAACGGGTGGTGTGGCTTCGAGAAGAGGCGGCTGTCAACGGATGGCGAACGGATAAACGGATACGCCTGATATGAGCTCGCGGCGGCGACTAGCTGGCTGGTCCGGTAGGGGCCGGACAGACCTGAACGTCTGTCCCTACGCGTCTTGTTGATGGCTGGCGATCTGGAACCTGGTTCGGCAAGGAGCGGAAGACCCCCGCCGGAGGCGACAAGTTCCGCTGTCCCTACGGGTCTGGTGACTGCTGCTCGTTCGGAAAGCGCCAGCGCGTTGCGGTGCTCTGGAACTTGTTCAAGTGCTCGATGAAGCCGAAGACGGTCGCCGGGCGGACGATGTAGATGCCGCCTTTCGTCACGTCCATGTCCCAGTTGTACTTGGCGTCGTAGAACTGCTTGAAGCGCTCGAGCTCGGTCTTGGCGGTGACCGGGGAAGCGATGCCCTCGACGATGACGGCCTCCTCGGCGCCCTCCGGGCAGACGGCGCAGCGCGGGTCGGCGGCGATGTTGGCAGCCTTGCGCGAGCTCGCGGCGCAGCTGAAGTAGAACGTCGCGTCGATCCAGCAGCCCCAGACGGGCGCGCTGTGCGGGGCGCCGTTCGGCCTGGTCGTGGAGACGAAGTAGTTGTGCGCCTTCGTGAGGCGCTCGACGGCCCAGCTCCATGGGAGGAGGCCATCGTCGTTGGCCGGGATGCCGTAGCCCGGCATGTGCGGGCGTTCGCTAATAGGCTCGGATGGCATGACGCGCCTCCAGTTGGGATGCGTTCAGCTTACCGCCGTTAGATGACGAGGGGGTGTCAGTAGCGTTCAGTCGCGCGGGAAGAGCGCGGTGAGCGTCGCACCGTGGCCGGGCGTCGAGCCGGCGCTGACCGAACCGCCGTGCGCCTGCACGACGCCGCGCACGATGGCGAGGCCGAGTCCCGCGCCGTCGGCGGAGCGAGGGCCGCGGCGCCGGGAGGGTTCGGCGCGATAGAAGCGGTCCCAGATACGCGCGAGATCATCGGGCTGGATGCCCTCGCCGCTGTCGGCGACACGGAGGCCGACCTGGCCGTCGCGGGCGAACACGCTGACGTCGATGCGGCCGCCGGAGGGCGTGTGCTCGAGCGCGTTGCGGACGAGATTGGCCGTTGCGCGCTCGATGCGGGCGCCGTCGAGCGCAAGCTCCGACGGCTCGCCCTCGACGCGGAGGGCGAGCGCGACGCCGGCCTGCTGCGCCTGAGCCTGCATCGCGTCGACGACCTCAGCGGCGATCTCCTGGAGGGCGGTGGGCCGGCGGTCGAGGCGGAGCGCGCCCGCATCGAGCTGGGCGAGCTCGAAGAGGTCTTCGATCATGCGGTTGAGGCGGTCGATCTCGCGGCGGATGGTGGCGTAGTAGCGCTCGACCTCGGCCTCGTCGGTCACGACGTGGTCGTCGAGGGCCTCGACCATGGCGCGGACGCTCGCGAGCGGCGTGCGCAGGTCGTGGGAGATGGCGGCGGTGAGCTCGCGGCGTTCGAGATCGAGTGCCTGGCGCTGCTCCTCGGCGGCCTGGAGCCGGCCGGCGAGGCTGTTGACGTCGCGGGCGAGGTCTGAGACCTCGTCTGCGCCCGCCAGGACCAGGCGTGTGGTGTAGTCACCTCCAGCGAGCGAGCGGATCGCGGCGCCAACCTGCTCGACGCGGCCGGCGACGGTGGACGCCACCCAGAGGCTGAAGCAGATCGTGACGACCGCGCTGAAGATGAGTAGCGCGATGAGCAGCTTGAGGTCGTGCGAGGTGGAGACGAACATGAGCTGCGCGACGACGAACACGTTGACGAGCGCGACGGCGTTGCCGATCGTCGCGCCGAAGAAGGCCTTGAACTGGATCGGCAGGCCAACGATGCGGTCGGCAGCGCGCAGCGCGAACCAACCTCCTGCGAGCGTCGCGACGCCCGAGAGTGTGAGATAGGCGGCGAGCGAACGCAGGTCGCCCGCCGGGGGCGCCATGAGCACCTGCGCGAGCAGCAACCCGGCGCCGATGGCGAGCGTGAGGCCGAGCGCCGGGCCGAGCCAGGGCAGCGTGAGGCGAGCGAGCGGCCGGGCGGCGGAAAAGCTACGGCTCAAACTTGTACCCCACGCCCCAGACGGTCTTGAGATAGCGCGGCCGCGAAGGGTCCAGCTCCAGCTTGGCGCGAAGGCGGCGCATGTGCACCGTCACGGTGCGCGTGTCGCCGGTGTATCGATAGTCCCAGACAGCGTCCAGGAGCTGCTCGCGGGTGAAGACCTCGCCGGCGTGGCTGGCGAGGTGGAAGAGCAGGTCGAACTCGCGCGCGGTGAGGCGCACGGGCCCGCGCACGTCCTCGACCGTTCGCATCTTGCCGTCGACGCGCAGGCCGTCGAACTGGAGCGAGTCGCCCTCGATCGGGCTGCGCTGGCCGGTGCGCCGGAGGACAGCGCGGACACGCGCGGCGAGCTCGCGAGGGCTGAAGGGCTTGGTGACATAATCGTCGGCGCCGAGTTCGAGGCCGACGAGCTTGTCGATCTCATCGCCGCGCGCGGTGAGCATGACGACCGGCGTCTGCGAGGACGCCCGGATGCGCTTGCAGACCTCCTTGCCGTCG
>JBBDNH010000310.1:0-1993 GCA_040877745.1 Dehalococcoidia bacterium | reverse complement strand
GGTTGTTATAGAGCGAGATGCGATAGCCGCCCGCGCCGATCACGCGGCCCGTGAGCCAGTCCGATTGCTCGCTGGCCAGGTAGAGGACCGCCGGCGCGACGTTCTCCGGCGCCCGCTCGTCGCTCACCTGGGCGCCCGGCGCGCGACGGCGCGTGTCTGGGATCGACTCGGTCATGCGCGTGGCGGCGTTGGGCGAGATCGCGTTCGCGGTGACGCCGTACCGTCCGAGGGCGTTCGCGCACGAGTACGTGAAGCCAACGATGCCCATCTTGGCCGCGGCGTAGTTCGGCTGGCCGGGCGCGCCATGAAGACCGGAGCCGGAGGTGAAGTTGATCAGCCGGTAGTGCCCTTCGCGCGCCTGGCGCCAGTGGATCGACGCGAACTTCGCGGTGTTGAAGGTGCCCTTGAGGTGGACCGCGATGACGGCGTCCCACTCCTCCTCGGCCATGTTGAAGACCATGCGGTCGCGCAGGATGCCTGCGACGTTCACCACGATGTCGAGGCGGCCGTACTCGTTGAGCGCGGAACGGACGATGTTCTCGGCCGCGTCGTGGTCTGCGACGCTGTCGCCGTTCGCGATCGCGGCGCCGCCGGCCTTGCGGATCTCGGCGACGACCTCGTCCGCCGGGCCGTTGCCGCCGCCCGTGCCGTCGAGGTTCACGCCGAGGTCGTTCACGACGACCTTCGCGCCCTCGGCGGCCATCATCTTGGCGACCGCGGCGCCGATTCCCCGGCCGGCGCCCGTCACGATCGCTATGCGTCCATCCAGCTTGCCCATGACCTTCCTCCTCCGCGCTACTACGACGCGGGCACGTCGCTCAGGGAGCGCAGCGCGTCGAGCGTGTCGTCCAGATGACGTGCGATGGCGAAGTCGTGCCGGAACGCCTTCCGGATCGTTCCTTCCTTGTCGATGACGTACGTGATGCGCGCCGTGGTGAGGCCCAGGAAGCCGTCGGCGTCATAGAGCTTGATGATGCGCTTGTCGGGGTCGGGCACGAGCGGGAACGGCAGCTCATGGCGGTCGCGGAACGACGCGTGCGAGTCGGCAGAGTCGTGGCTGACGCCCACGATCACGGCGTCGTGCTCTTCGACCTGGGAGTAGTTGTCGCGGAAGCTGCAAGCCTCGCGCGTGCAGCCCGGTGTGAAGTCCTTCGGGTAGAAGTAGAGCACCACGTGCTTCTGCCCGCGATAGCTGGAGAGCTGAAAGCGCTCTCCGCCGGCCATCTCGGCATCGAAGTCGGGTGCCTGCGTGCCTTCTCTGAGCATCGCTGCCTCCGTTCGGTGGCGCGGCGGTAGAGCCTGTGGTCGTGAGCTGTCCCACCCGCGCCGTCGTTCGCCAAACGTCGGCTCTACCTTACGTTCAGCCAGGGTAAGGCGTCAAGCAGCGCCGGGGCTCGGCCCGCTGTGCTACCGTTGTCGCCGGAGGGCCGTACGTGCGCTTCCCCGCCGTCCTTGTTGTGCTGCTCATGCTCGTCGTGCTCGCTTGCGACGAGGCGGAGCCGCCCGTCCCGCCGGCTCCGCCGACGGTCTTCGTCTGGTCCGACGCTTCGCTCGCAGAGGAGGCGCTGTCCGCCGCAAGCGAGCTTCTCGCCGCGCGCGGGCTGGCGGTCGCGCGGGCGGCGACGAGCGAAGCCGCAGACCTCGCGGTCGTCGAGCAGCAGCCGGCGGACGGCGGCGAGCCGTTCGTAACGCGCTACTGGGTGGCCGCCGTCGCGCCACCGAGCGAGCGATCGAGCCTCGACATGGCGACGCTGTCCGAGGCGGTTTCGGGCCCGAGCGTCGCGACCCGCGTATTAGTCCCGGTCGAGCCGGCGCCGCCGATCTCGAGCTGGTTCTCGGAGCCGGCGACGGTCACGGAGGCGCTGCCTATCGGCGAGATCGCAGCGGCGCTCGCGGCGGATCACGACGCGATCGCGCTGCTGCCGTTGGAGGCGGTCGACGTCCATGTGCGTAGCGTGCCGGTCGATGGCATCGACGTCGTCTTCGGGGAGGG
>JBBDNH010000309.1:0-10924 GCA_040877745.1 Dehalococcoidia bacterium | reverse complement strand
GGACTTCCAGTCCGCGGACGAGATGCTCCCCCCCTGCGGCGTGTGTCGCTCGTGCCGGCTGATCGGCGAAGGGAAGCACCCCGACGTCGAGCTGATCGCCCCCGGCGCCATGTGCGACGAGGCCGAGCACCGCGACCACGAGGGCTCGCGCGATATCCGCATCTGCCAGGTGCGCCGGCTCCAGGGCGTCGTCAGCCGCGCGCCGTTCGAGGCGCGCTACCGGGTCCTGATCGTCGACCCCGCGGACACGCTCACCGCCGAGGCCGCGAACGCGTTCCTCAAGACGCTCGAAGAACCGCCGCCGCGCACGGTCATGGTCCTCATCACCGCGCGCGAGGAATCCCTGCGAGAGACCGTGCGTTCGCGCTGCCGCCGTATCGCCTTCTCCGGGGTGCCCCGAGCCGAGATCGAGGCCGCGCTACGAGAGCGCTGGAGCGCCGATGCGGACCAGGCCGCTCGATTGGCCCGTCTCGCGCAGGGCCGGCTCGGCTGGGCGGTCAACGCGCTCAACGACGACGGCGTGCTGGAGGAGCGCGAGCGCACGGTGGACGAGATCGAATCGCTCGTGGGCGCCGGCTACGGCGAGCGCTTCGCGTACGCGGCCGCGCTGGGCCAGCGCTACCAGCGCGATCAGCAGGCCGTCGGGGCCAGCCTCGACGTCTGGGGAGGCTGGTGGCGCGACGTTCTCCTGACGGCGGCCGGCCGGGAAGACCTCACCTCCGACAGCGAGCGACTGGACACGCTGCGCTCCAACGCGGCACAATACGGAGTAGCAGGCGCGGTCCAGGCGCTGAGGGCGGTCGACGACGTCAGGCAGCACCTGGACGAACACGCTAGCCCCACGCTCGCTCTGGAGGTCATGCTCTTGGAGCTGCCAGAGGGCCGGCAGAAGCGGCCAATCTAGAAGGGAGTGCGCGATTCTCCCCGCCGAAGGCTGGAGATCGAGTCGCGCAACCAGGCCATGGTAGAGCAGCAACGGTTGCCGGTCGGCATCCGGTTCAAGGAAGCAGGCAAGGTCTACTACTTCGACTGCCGCGGGTTCGATCTCGCGGTCGGGAACTTCGTCGTCGTCGAGACGTCGCACGGCCAGGAGGTCGGGCGCGTTGTGGTGTCCCCGGACCAGGTGGTGGCGAGCGAGATCAAGGAGACGCTGAAACCGATCCTGCGCCTGGCCGACCCGGACGACATCGAGCGCATGGAGGCTCGAAAAAAGGGGGCCCGGGAGCGGGTGACGACGGCCCGGCAGCGGGTTGACGAGGAAGGCCTCCAGATGCGCATCGTGTCGGGCGACTTCAACCTGGACGGGTCGCAGCTGACGTTCTACTTCACCGCCGAGGACCGCGTCGACTTCCGGACGCTGGCGCGCAGCCTCTCGTCCGAGTTCGATACGAAGGTGCAGTTGCTTCAGATCGGCGAGCGCGACCGGGCGAAGATCGTCGACGGCATCGGTCGTTGTGGCGAGCGGCTCTGTTGCAGCTCGTGGCTGACCGTGTTCCCGACCGTCTCGATCCGGCAGGCGAAAGAGCAGGACTTGCCGCTCAACCCATCGAAGCTCTCCGGGGCGTGCGGCCGGTTGCTCTGCTGCCTCACCTACGAGTACGACACGTACCGCGAGATCAAGGGCGGCCTGCCGAAGGTTGGCGCGAGAATCTCGACGCCCACAGGTGAGGCGAAGGTGCTTAAGATCAACGTGCCTAAGGAGACGATCAACCTCGCCATCCTGGAGAGCGCGGAGACCGTCGAGATGCCGCTCGACCAGTTCCGGCTCATGTACGGCACGGCGCTCCGGCCCAAGGAGCTCACCGAGACGTTCGAGAAGGACCTCATGGCATCCGAAGCCGGGCAGGCCGACGCGCCCCCAGCGGCTGTCGCTGAGCGGCCCGGCGAGCCGGCGCAGCAGCGCGTCGAGCGGCCGGCGGAAGCCGAAGGCGCACCCGTCGATGGCCAGGCTCGGCGGCGCCGGCGCAGGCGCGGCGGCAGGCGCCGGCGCAAGGGCCCCGGCGCATAGCGGGGTTCTGTTGCGTGGCCGATCGCCTTGTGCTAGTATCGCGTCTGTGTTCTGCGTGGCGAGGGTCCGTCTAGGCCATAGCTAACCCTCGCGGTTTTCCATAGGACTCCTAAACGGGCCCGGTAGTGGCCTCGGTGGCGTGGGGCTGCTGGTCGGCCCGTTCATGTCTGCCGCCCAGCTTGGGCGCGTTCGCTTGGGGGTGAGCGTCATGATCCGCCCCGGCCGATCGGCCGGGGGCCAGGGAAGGGGGGATCTCGAATGCACTTGACCATCGACGGGTTCGGTGCGAACCCGGAAAAGCTGGCCAGCGAGCAGCTGGTTCGTGAGTTGCTGGATGGCTATCCAGACAGCATCGGGATGACGAAGATCGCGCCCGCGCACGTCCAGCAGTACGTCGGCAGCAAACCCGAGGACTGGGGCGTCTCCGGCTTCGTCTTGATCGCCGAGAGCCACATCGCCATCCACACCTTCCCCGACCGTGGCTATGTCTGGATCGATATCTTCTCCTGCAAGGGCTTCGACGTGGAGACCGCGCTCAAGCGCGCCCGCGAAGCCTTCCAGCTCCAGCGGGACCGCGCTCGCGTGCTCGAGCGCGGGCTCGAGTATCCCCACACCGTGAGCGAGGCGATCCCCCTCGCCGAGGAAGAGCGGCACGCCGTCGTCGGCGGGATCCCGAGCACAGCCGTGCCGTCGCTCGACGCGCGATGAGCGAGCTCCGGCACACGCCCGTCGTTCCGTTCCCCATCACGGACAGCGCCAGCGCGTCCGAGCTGATGGCGCGCATGGGCGGCACGTCGTTCCAGGCGCGCAACGTGGCGACGGCGGCCGAGATCTGGGCGAAGATGCTCGCCGACCAGGAAGCGAGGATCTTCCTCGGCGTCGCGGGCGCGCTGGTGCCGGCGGGCATGCGCCCCGTGCTGACCTACCTCGTCGAGCACCGGCTCGTCGACTGCGTCGTGAGCACCGGCGCCAACCTGTTCCACGACTTGTACGAGACACTCGGCGCGCCGCACTGGCAGCATCCCTCGGAGACCGACGACGTCGCGCTGGGCCGCCTGCGGTTCAATCGCTTCTTCGACGTGCTGGCGCCGGAGACCGACTTCAGCGCGGGCGAGGAGTTCGTCGTGCGCTTCATCCGCACGCTCGACACCGACCGGCCCTACACCACCCGCGAGTTCTTCGCGCTGCTGGGGCAGGCGCTCCAGACCGCGGCGAAAGAGGACGGCATCCTCACCGCGGCGGCGCGTCGCGGGGTGCCGGTCTACAGCGCCGCGCTGGGCGATAGCATGTACGGCCTGGCGCTGGCGAACGCGCGCACGCGCTGGGGCCACGCGGTGCAGTTCGACATCATCGCCGACGTGCTGGAGACGACGCAGCTGGTGACGAACGCGAGTAAGTCCGCTGTGGTCTACCTGGGCGGCGGCACGCCGAAGAACTTCATCCAGCAGGCGGCGGCCGCGGCCTACGTCCTCGGCCGCGAGATCGACGGCCACAGCTACGGCATCCAGATCACGATGGACCAGCCGCAGTGGGGCGGCCTCTCCGGCTGCACCTTCGAGGAGGCGCAGTCCTGGCGAAAGATCGCGCCGGAGGCCGACTTCGTCACCGTGAACGTCGAGGTCACCGTCGCGCTGCCGCTCATCGTCAGCGCGCTCGCCGAGTCGCACGCCGAGACCATCGAGCGGCGCCACGCGCCCGAGATGTCGTTCGAGGGCACGGAGGCCGCCCCGGCTCGCAACGGCCGGTGAAGCCGCGGGTTTCAACCCGCGGATCGGAAAGGCCCATGGCCGACGACCGCTTCTTCCCACGATCCTCCTTCGTCTCTCCGCCCGTGGAGTACCAGGCATACGACCGCGCCCGCGTCGTCGTGCTGCCCGTGCCGTACGACAGCACGACCACCGCCCGCGCCGGCGCCCGCGACGGCCCGGCCGCGATCATCGCCGCGTCCGAGGATATGGAGCTGTACGATGTCGGCCTCGGCTACGAGCCGTACCGCTGGGGCATCCACACGCTGCCGGAGCTGGCGCCGATGTCCGGCGACGCGGCGGCGACCATCGCGCGCGTCGAGGAGGTCGTGGGCGAGCTCGTCGACGCGGGGAAGTACGTCGTCACGCTAGGCGGCGAGCACACCGTCGCCGTCGGCGCCGCGCGCGCGCACGCGAAGCGCATCGAGGGGCTCTCCGTGCTCGCGATCGACGCCCACGCCGACCTGCGCGACAGCTACCTGGACAGCCCGTACAACCACGCCTGCACGCTCCGGCGCATCCTGGAGGTAGCGCCGGTCACGCAGGTCGGCCTGCGGAGCGCGGAGGCCGACGAAGCCGCACTGATCCGCGATCGCGGCCTGGCGTTCTACAGCCCGCAAGCCTATCGCGAGCGCGGCGCGCGCGAGGTCGCCGGCCGGCTCTCGGAGCAGGTCTACATCACGATCGACCTCGATGGCTTCGATCCGTCGCAGATGGCGGCGGTCGGGACGCCGGAGCCGGGCGGCCTGCTCTGGGACGAGGTGGTCGAGCTGCTGGCCGAGCTTGCCCTGAGCAAGGTCGAAGGGTCGGCGGAACGCCGCCGCATCGTCGGCTTCGACGTCACGGAGCTGGCCCCCGACGAAGGCCCCCGCTCCTGCGCCCAGCTCGCCGCGAAGCTCACGTACCGGCTGATAGGCCTGGCGCTGGGGAACCCGGGAGAGGCGTAGGCCTAGGGCAGCCGGGCCATGAGCGAAGCGAGGGGCCTTGCGCTGGGGAAGCCGGGAGAGGCGTAGGCGAACGCATTCGGCAGGCCAGAGGAGGACTTATGCGACCACGGCTGCATGGGCTGGCTGTAGCGGGCGCTTCGCGGTTCCCCTTTGCGCAGTTTGCTGTGTAGTTATTTGACATTTCAGGCTCACAATCTATACTAGGGGCGACTGGTGCAACCCTAGTCCCAATCGTTGTCCCCCGCTCGACACTTGGCGTCCCTTTGGGAGGAGGGACTGCGATGCATTACCGACGTGGCGGAAGTACGTTGATCGGCTGGGCGCGGATCGCTGTGGGCGCGCTGGTGCTGGCTGCGGTCGCGAGTTTCCTCTTCCTGTCTCAGTCTGATTCGCGTACCGAGGCTATCGGCGGCGGGCCGGAGATGCGCTTGGCGGTGAACGACGCCATCAGCTGCACGCCTGGCGACCCTCCGCAGTGCGACGTGGCGATCGGCGCGCCGTTCACGCTCACGATCGAGGTGGTCGAGGCACCGGCGAATGGGTATGTCCAGTTCATGACCGTCATCATCCTTGATGAGGATCTGACATACGGCACGCCGAAGCCACCTGCTGCAGAGGAAATTGTCTGGCCCGACAGAGAGCGAGAGGCCTCTCTACGAGCGCAGCGAATCGAGGGCTTCGTTGAGCACGGCGCCATAACCGGATTCGGGTCGCCACTTCCAGTTAGCCACCACGTTGGCAGCATCGTTGAGGTGGTCCTCAACTGTTCGGAAGCTCAGACACCAAGTAATTTGATCGATCTGCTGCCAGCGGAGGTCAATGCAATACCAGAGACCTTCGGTTCCTTCTTCTTGGAGCCTGGCGAGGTCACGCCGATCATCCCGAAGGTGAGCGATCTTGAGATCAACTGCGTTGAGGCGCCTACGCCTACACTAACGGGCGATGTGAGCTGCAATGGCGTCGTGACCGCGGTCGACGTTGCGTTGGCGCTGCAGCACATCGCTGGGCTGCTGGGTGCGCTGCCATGTCCTGTCAACGCAGACGTGAACGGCGATGGCCAGGTCACTGTAGCCGACACACTACTGATCCTGCAGTACATCGCCGGGCTGCTGAGCGTGCTGGGCTAGCACCGCTCCCTGCGACCGAACTCCGTTCTCGGAGAGATCAAGGTAGGGGCGCACGGCCGTGCGCCCCTACGTCGCGTGCGGCGCTCTGCCGTGCTATACGTGTACCCGCCATGCCCAACGTGACCTTCCCGCCGGACTTCCTCTGGGGCTGCGCCACGGCCTCCTATCAGATCGAGGGCGCGTGGGACGAGGACGGCAAGGGCGAGTCGATCTGGGACCGCTTCTCCCACACCGACGGCAAGGTGCGCGACGGCGACACCGGCGACGTCGCCTGCGACCACTACCATCGGTTCAAGGACGACGTCGCGCTGATGAAGGAGCTCGGGCTCAAGAGCTATCGCTTCAGCATCTCCTGGCCACGCTGCTTCCCGGACGGCAAAAGCAAGCCGAACCCAAAGGGCATCGACTTCTACAACAAGCTGGTCGACGAGCTGCTGGCGGCGGGCATCACGCCCTTCCCAACGCTCTACCACTGGGACCTGCCCCAGGCGTTGCAGGACGCGGGCGGCTGGGCGAACCGCGATACGGCGAAGCGCTTCGAGGAGTACGCGTTCAACATGGCTGACAAGCTGGGCGACCGCGTGAAGAACTGGGTCATCTTCAACGAGCCCTTATCCTTCACCATCCTGGGATACCTGGTGGGCATCCACGCGCCCGGCATCCGCGACGCCGCGACGGCGATGCGCACGACGCATATCGTGAACCTCGCGCAGGGCATGGCCGCGCGTTCGATGCGCGAGACGGGGAAGGTCGACGGCCTCGGATCCGCGTTCAGCATGCAGGGCGCCTATCCGGCGTCGAAGAGCAAGGACGACCAGGAAGCCGCCGAGCGCTTCTTCCGCTTCCGCAACCTCTGGTTCCTCGACCCCATCCAGCACGGCCGCTACCCGGAAGCCTACGTGAACGGCGTCGACCTCGACCGTCTCGGCGTCGAGCCGGGCGACATGGAGGCCTGCAAAGCGCCGCTCGACTTCATTGGTATCAACCTCTACACCCGCTCGGTCGTCGCGCACGACCCGAACGACCCGAACATCGGCGCGCGCGAGGTAGCGGTCGAAAACGCCGAGCGCACGGACTTCGGCTGGGAGGTTTACCCGGAGGCGATCCATGACGTGATCATGCGCATCTGGAACGACTACCAGCTACCGATCTACATCACCGAGAACGGCGCCGGCTACGGTGATGCGCCCGACAAGCACGGCGTCGTCGACGACCAGCGTCGCATCAGCTTCCTTCAGCGCTACATCGCGCAGGTCGCCCGCGCGATCGAGGAGGGCGCGGACGTGCGCGGCTACGAGCTCTGGAGCCTGATGGACAACTTCGAGTGGTCGCTCGGCTACAGCCAGCGCTTCGGTATCGTCTACGTCGACTATCCGACGCAGCAGCGCACGATCAAGCAGAGCGGCTACTGGTACCGCGACGTCATTGCCAAGAACGGGTACGAGTACTAGCTTTCGAGGCAATGTAGGGACAGAGCTTTAGCTCTGTCCTCGCGCGGTCCAGGGCCGAGCTGAAGCTAGGCCCCTACATCGCTGGTCGCTGGTACGTTCCGCTGGCGGATCGGGCGCCGGCGGGAGGTCTGAAGACCTCCCCTACACGGCCCGCAGCGCCTTGATCTGCTCTAGGTGGTTCTCGTCGTGGGCGATGGCGCGCTCGACGAGCTGTCGGATGCTGACGCGGCCGAGCGTTTCGTGGCGCGCCTGACGCGCCCAGTTCCAGTGCACGAGCTCGGAAAGCTGCTCGACCGTCGCGGTGCGGTGCTCGCTGAACTCTCGGAACAGCTGCTGGAGATCGACGTCCTGCGGGCTGCGCTCGCGCCACTGCTCGTCCTGATCCCAGGACGCCAGGCGCGGCTCCTCGAGCTTGATCATGCGGTCGATCCGCTCGCGGAGGAAGCGGGCGTGGTCCCCCAGGTGGCCCACGACCTCATTGATCGACCAGTCGCCCTCGGCTGGACGCTTGGCGGCGACCTCGTTCGAGAGGCCGTCGATCTCGGCGGCGAGAAGGGGCATGAACACGTTCAAAGCCTCGACCAGGTCGAGGTGGCCGGCGCTGCCCGGCTCGCTCCGTGGGTAGGTGAAGGCGCCCATCGGCTACAGGATAGCATCCCCGGCTGCCGATGATGAAGGTGTCGGAGTTCGCGGCTTTACCGCGATCCGAGGTGGCATGTACCATGAACGAGAACGTGTCGAACGAGGAGCAGCGCCCGCCCGTTCAGCGCCCGGTGACCTTTGGAGTGCTCACCGGCGGGCTCCTGATCGCGGCGCTGCTCGCCGTCTCGTGGAGCGGCGGCCCGGCGCTGGCTCAGGACGATCCGACACCCGTACCCACAGCCACGCCCTCGCCGCCGGACGCCGCGCTCGCCGCGGAGCTCGCCCATCAGGGACGCATCGACGCCGCCATCGGCGCCTACGAAGCCGTCATCGCTCAACGACCCCAGGACGAGCGGCTGTCGGCCCGGCTGGCGCTCGCGAAGGTCTACCTTGGCGACGATGACGTGGCGAGCGCCATCCGCCAGCTCGATGCGTATCTGATCGAAGCGCCGCCGGGCAGCGACGTGCGCGATGCCCAGTTCCTGCTCGCGGAGTCGCTCTTGCTGGAGGGCGCCTGGGCGGAGACCGTTCCGCTCTACGACGCGTACATCAGCGGAGCGGGCGCCGCCTTTGGCTACGCGTGGATCGGCCGCGCGGAGGCGCTCACACGGCTCGGGCTCGGGCCGGGGCCCGCCGTCGTCACCGAGATCCTCGTGGGCGACCTGCTGCCGGACGCCGTCCGCCTGCGGTTCGTCCTTAGCATCGCGCAGGCGCTCGAAGCTGACTACCCGGCCGAAGCGCTGGAGTGGTACCAGCGTCTCGGCGACGAGAGCGATGTACAGCAAGACCAGGCGCTCGTGCTCTGGCGCTCCGCGCTGCTCCAGCGCGAGCTGGGCGGCTCGGATCAGACGCCGGAAGCCTGGACGGAAATCGTGCAGCGCTATCCGGAGACCGCCCTGGCGCAGGAGCTCCTGGATAGCCGGCCGGGCAACCGCCTGCTGCCGATGGACCCCTACTACCTCGGCCTGGCCTACTACCGCGGCGGTGAGTCCGGCCTCGCGCGGGGAGCGTTCGAGGACTCGATCGACGCGAACGCAGACGGCGGAGACGGTTCGCTCGCCGCGCGCGCGTCGTACTACCTCGCGGTGCTCGACGAGAACGCCGGCGACGTCGATGCGGCGGTCGTGGGCTACGGCCGCGTGGTCGAGCTGCACCCGGACGTCGATCTCGCGGACGACGCGCTCTGGTGGCAGGGCCGCCTGCTGGAGCTGGACGGCCGCACGAGCCAGGCGATCGAGAGCTACGAGCGGCTGGTCGACGAGTACGGAAGCTCGGACTGGGGACGCGAGGCGCGCTTCCGGCTGCCGCTACTGGATTACGACGCCGGCCGCTATGACCAGGCCGCGGCCGCGTTCGAGGACATCGCGGACTCCACGTCGGAGGAGGAACGCTGGCGAGCGCTGCTGTGGCAGGGCAAAGCGCTCCTGGCGGCGGAGAGCGGGGACGCCGAGGCCATCTGGGTCGAGCTGGTCGATGAAGCGGACTCCGAGTACTACGGCCTGCGCGCCGCGCTGTTGCTGGGCGACACAAGCGGCGGCGACTTGGACGCCGACCTCGATGTGGAAGCGCCGGACTGGCTCGCGGTCGAGGCGTGGCTGGTGGAGTCGGACATCGTCAGCGCCGCGGAGCTGCTCGCGGCGCAGCGAGCGCTGGAGTTCGACCAGCACCGCCGCTGGGGCGAGGAGCTCATCGAGCTCGGCCTGCCGCGCTCCGCCGCGACCGAGCTTGCGCTCGTGCTGGAGGACGCCGGGCGGAACCCGGCGTCGCTCTATATGGCCGCGCGCTGGTTCCAGGACGCGGACGTGATCGACCTGTCGTCGAAAGCCGCGACCCGCCTGCTGTTCGCGCTGCCGGACGCCGGGCGCGAGGCCGCGCCGGTCGAGCTGTGGCAGCTGGCCTACCCGGCGCCGTTCGCCGGCCTGCTGGAGGACGCCGCCGATGAGTCTGATGTGCCCAACCTGCTCTTCCTGGCGCTGATCCGGCAGGAGAGCTTCTTCGACCCGCTCGCCGGCTCGACGGCGGGCGCGCTCGGGCTGGCGCAGGTGATCCCGCCGACAGGCGAGACCATCGCCGAGGAGCGCGGCGTCGCCGGCTTCGAGGTGCACCACCTGTTCCGGCCGGTGGTCAGCCTGGAGTTCGGCGCGCACTACCTGGGCGGCCAGTTGGACGAGTTCGACGGCAACTTCTACCAGGCGCTGGCAGCGTTCAACGCCGGGCCGGTCGCAGCGACGCGCTGGGCGGACGCCTCCGGCGACGACATCGACCGCTTCGTCGCGGAGATCGACTTCACCCAGACGCGAGCGTACGTGCAGTTGGTGTCGGAGAACCTGGCGCGCTACCGTCAGATCTACCAGGACCGCGACGCTCCCGAGCTGCCGCGCGACTAGGGTTGGCGCTTTAGGGGCCGCCGCTCCAAGCCGGCGATCAGCTCGACCGTCATGCACCCGCGTTCCACGTCGACGTCCTTGACCACGGTGTCGATGGCCGGTAGGAGCAGCTCGCTCTCGGCATCGCGCACGACGTAGACGTCGTTCGCGCCGGTCTCCAGCACCTCCTCGATGCGTCCCAGCGCGTTCCCCTGACCGTCGACGACCTCGATGCCGATGAGCTGGAAGCGGTAGTAGCGGTCCTCCTCTAGCGGAACGAGGTCGGACTCGGGAATTTCGAGCAGGAGGCCGCGCAGCTTCTCGGCCTGCTCCGGCCTATTGATGCCTTCCAGCTCGAGCAAGATGGCCCCGCGGTGGGGACGCGAGTTAAGGATGGTGTAGGGGCGGCCGGCGGCCAGCAACGTCGCGCCGGGCTCGAAGCGTTCGGCTTGCTCGGTGAGAGGCTCGACGCTCAGCTCGCCGTACTTGCCGCGCGGCCGCCGCACGTAGCCGACGGCGATGAAGCCTTCGCGGGTCTCCGGCCTAGATGCGGGAGCGGAAGTACGCTGCTCGGGCACAAGGGCTATTCGCCGATATCGAGGCTGACGCGGGCGTCGCGCTGCGCCGCCGCGACCTTG
>JBBDNH010000308.1:0-11097 GCA_040877745.1 Dehalococcoidia bacterium | reverse complement strand
GATTCCGGTTGACGGCGTCATCGACCTGCCGAACGACATCCTGGGCGTCATCCTCCAATTCCAGCACAGCTGCACCTTCCCACCCTAGCGCCGCTGCACCGGCCAGCGCCTAGTCTTCGAAGGTGAGCTGATCGCCGACGGCTGTGCCGGTCCGCTCGATCGTTCCGCTCGGCAGCTCCACCACTGAGCGCGCGGTTCGCATCGCCGCGCTCATCCGGAACGGTCGCATCTTGGGCGCCAGCTTGACCACCAGGCCGTCCCTGTCGATGTAGACAACGTCGATCGTGAAGCGCATGAACGCCGTGTGCACGGAGCTGCAGGGCTCGATCAGCAGGCCTTCGCCCGGCTGGAGGGACGAGCGGCCCAGCAGCCCAACGAGCCGTGGCCAGTAGCCGCGAGCGACCCACGCCCTGTCGGCGAGCCGGGTATTGCGCGCCGCGTTCTGGATCCGCACCTAGCTGCCGGGGAAGTCGCGCATGATGGTGATCGCGGCAGGCCCCAGAATGACGATGAAGAGCGTCGGGAAGATACACAGGACCAGCGGGAAGAGCATCTTGATCGGCGCCTTGTACGCGGCTTCCTCGGCGCGCTGGCGTCGGCGGACTCGAAGCTGGTCGGCCTGCACGCGAAGCACGGCGCCTACGCTGGAGCCCATGAGCTCCGCCTGAATCACGGCATTGACGAAGGTGGTCAGGTCGGGCACGTCGGTCCGTTGGGCCAACTCCGTCAGCGCCTCGCGGCGCATCTTCCCCAGGCCGATCTCGCGCAGCGTTCGCGACAGCTCGTCGGCGAACGGGCCTTCGACCTTCTCGGCTACCCGCGAGAGCGCCGCATCCAGGCCCAGGCCGGCCTCGACGCACGTCGTAATCAGGTCGAACGAGTCGGGCAGGCTCTTGATGATCTGCGTCTGTCGCTGACCGACGCGCTGCTTGAGCCACATCTGTGGCAACAGGTAGCCGACCACGGCAAAGCCGCCCACCAGCAAGATCTGGATCGGCCCGAACGACGAGCCGCTGCTCAGGACCAGCATGAACGGCAGTAGAAGGAAGGCGGCGACGCAGATTAGCTGCAGCGTGAGGAACGAGTTCAGGGGCATCGGCTCCCCCGCGACCACCAGCCGCTGCTGCAGGCCATCCAGCACCTTGGTGGGCATCACCTGCTTGACGTACTGCACGGGCGCCTGAAATGCAGGGACCACCATCCGCTGCATCAGCGTGAGCCCTTCGTCCTGCTTGCGGGGCGCCGGCCCCTGCCCCCGGATCATCTCCAGGCGGGACCGGACGGCGGTGTCGGACCCGCTTATTGCGAGCACAAACAGAAAGATGGTAGCGAAGACGGCGAATGCGGCTAGGAATGGCATCTCTCTTACACCTCGATTGCGAGGATCCTGCGGATAATGATCAAGCCGACCGCTTCCAGGAGCACGGCAGCCCCCAGCATCACGTTCCCCAGGGTCTCTGTGAGCAGCACCTCAACGTACTCCGGGCTGACCACGAAGAACAGCCCGCCTACGGCCACCGGCAGCAGGCCAATAACGAACCCCGTCATGCGCTGCTGCGCCGTCAGCGTCTGGATCTCACCTCGGATGCGAACGCGTTCGCGCATGGTATCGGCAACGTTGCCCAGGATCTCGGACAGGTTGCCGCCCGCGGAGCGCTGCACCAGGATCGCCGTCACCACAAGGTCCAGGTCGTAGCTTTCGCAGCGCTCGCTCAGTTGCACGAACGCCTCGTCCATACTAGAGCCCACGTTCGTTTCGTGCACGGTCTGCGCCAGCTCCGTCGAGATCGGGTGCGCAAGTTGGTCCGCTGCCAGACTGAGGCTTTGGATCAGCCCAAAGCCTGCCTTCAGCGAGTTCCCAATTTGGGTGAGCGCCTCCGGAAGCTGTTGCTCCAGGCTGCTGGCGCGTGACTTCGCTCGTTGCTTCACCCACATTTGCGGCAGCTGGAACCCCACCAGGGCGACACCCGCGCCGACCAAGATCCCGACGGCCCCACCGAAGAACAGATACGGGACCGCCAGCAGCAGGACCGCTAGCGCAACGCGGATCGCGATGAAATCAACCGGCTTGAGCTGGCTGTCCGCCATATGGAGGTCTCGCTCAATCCGCGCGAGAAACGCGCCCGACATGATGAACTGGAACATCCCGGCCGGGTTCTTGCCGCGCAGCGGGTCGATCGGCGAGCCGGAGTCGATGGTACCGATCGAGCCGCTCAGGACGCCCTCGAGGCGGTTCCGGACCTGTGCTCCGGCCCCCAATCCGCCGAGCGCCAGCGCGGCGACAAGCACGGTGATTGCGAGAGATGCGGCGGCGCCTAGTGCGATCGGATCCATCAGGCCACCTGCGCGAAGAGGTCCGGCGGCAGGTGGATGCCGGCAACCTCAAACTTCTCGGCGAACCGCGGGCGGATGCCGGTGCTCAGGAAGTCGCCCACAACTCGACCGTCGCTGTCGATACCGCGCTGCTGATAGCGGAAGATGTCTTGCATCGTCACCGTATCGCCCTCCATGCCGGAGATTTCGGCCACGCGCGTGACACGCCGGCTACCATCCGAGAGCCGCGCGATCTGGATGATCACGTGGACCGCAGACGCGATCTGCTCGCGGATGGCGCGCATGGGCAGCTCCAGCCCTGCCATCAGGATCATGTTTTCGATACGGGCCAGCCCGTCTCTCGGCGAGTTCGCGTGGACCGTGCCGAGCGACCCTTCGTGGCCCGTGTTCATCGCCTGCATCATGTCGAACGCCTCCGAGCCACGCACCTCACCGACGATGATGCGGTCCGGCCGCATGCGCAATGAGTTGCGGACCAGGTCACGCTGGGTCACCTCGCCCTTGCCCTCCAGGCTCGCCGGGCGCGCCTCCAGGCTGACCACGTGACCCTGCTGGAGCCTGAGCTCCGTGGGGTCTTCGATGGTGACGATGCGCTCGGTGTCCGGGATGAACGACGAGAGCGCGTTCAGCATCGTCGTCTTGCCGGTGCCGGTACCGCCGGAGACGATCATGTTCAGGCGCACCTGGACGCAAGCGCGGAAGAACTCCGCAATCTCACGCGTCAGCGAGCCCGCGGCGATCAAGTCCTCGATCGTCATCTTGTCAGCCTGGAACTTTCGAATGGTGATCGTCGGGCTCTTGGGCGCGACCGGCGGGATGATCACGTTGACGCGCGAACCATCGGGCAGCCGCGCGTCGACCATCGGCGACGATTCGTCGACGCGCCGCCCGAGCGGCGCCACGATGCGCTCGATGATACGCATGATGTGGGCGTGGTCGCGGAAGCGTACGGAGCTCAGGTAGAGACGCCCTTCCTTCTCGTAGAAGACCTGGTCCGGCGCGTTCACCATGACCTCGGACACCGCGGGCTCGCCGATCAGCCCTTCGATCGGCCCCAGTCCCAGGACCTCGTCTGCCACGGCGTCGACCAGCTCGTCGCGCACCGCGCCGACGATGCCGGGCATCTCCTGCGCGATCAGCGTGCGCGCGGCGACGACGACGGCCTCGCGAGCGCGGTTCGGCTCCAGCCCCTGCAGCTTGCTGGGATCGAGCTCCTCAATCAGCCGCTGGTGCAGCGTGAACTTGAGCTCGTTTGCGGCCTCACCCGCCTGGCCGCGTCGCTGCGGCTTCTCGGGTGCTTCGGCGCCGTCTCCTGACTTGCGCGCCTGCCAAGAAAACTGACTCATGCCAGGTTGCTCCTTTGCTCGCTCAGACTGCCCGTCCTAGGAACCGATCGAGGAAGCCCTTACGCTCGCGCTGCGTGCCGGAGAGCGCGTGGGCCATGTCGGTTATCGCACGCGACACGCGCGCGTACGGCTTCGCGATCACGATCGGGATACCGAGCTGGTTCGAGCTAGCGACGTTGTAGTCGTGCGGGATGCGCCAGGTCACGTCGTACTCCAGCACGCGCTCAACGTCTTCCTCGCGCAGGCTGTTCGACGAGGTGGAGTGGTTGATGATCAGCTTGACCTTGTCCTCAGAGATGTCCGCGGCGCGCAGCATCTCCAGCGCCAGCGCCGTGTCCTTGATGCTGGCGATGTCCATGCTCGTGATCAGCAGGATGATGTCACCCAGCTCCAGCGTCGCGGCGATGATTTCGTTGAAGGTGCCGGGCGTATCGATGACGACATAGTCGTGCCCCTGCGCCAGCAGCTCCACGGTCTTTTCGATGTGCTGCGGCGTCAGGTTGCGCCACTCCGTTGGGTGCAGCGGCGCCGGCAGGATGGAGACGCCCGTGTGGTGCTTGACGAGGTGGTCCTTGATCGACTCGCGGTCGAGCTCATCGATCCGCCGGCCGAGGTCGGCGATGCTGGTCTCCACGGCAACGTCCATCATGATCGCGACGTCGCCGAAGCGCGTGTCCATGTCCACCAGCACCACGTTGGCGTTGGTGATGCGCACGAGCGCGGTGGCCAGGTTCGTCGCGATGGTGGTCTTGCCGATGCCGCCCTTCGCGCCGAAGATCGTCACCACGGTGCCACGCCCCAGCGGCTGGTTCATCTCGCCATCGAGGTGACGGCGCTTGCGTTCCTCGTGCTCCAGGATGGCGTACACGGAGCGTGTGACGTCCTCCGGCTTGAGGGGCCTGATCAGGTAGTCCCGCGCGCCGGCCACCATGGCCCGCTTGACGGAGTTCGCGTCGGCCAGCGAGGACGTCACGATCACGGCGGCGTTGGGCGCGGCGGCGCCCAGCATCTCGATGGTCTGCAGGGCGCGGGCCACGGGCTCTTCCATGCTCACCAGGATCACGTCCGGCGGGTGTTCCTTGACAACCGCAACGGCGTCGATCCCGTAGTCCGACACGCCCGCAACCGTCAGGTTGCCGGCCGAGAGCATGTGCGCAGTGTCCGACCGTTCGTCCAGGTTCGGGTCGACAACAATGATCTCAGGATCTCGTGCCACGTTCTTCCGCCTCTCTGCGTTTCGTCCTGCGTCCCTAGCTCGCTTGTCCGACGATGCTGCAATCTGCGTTCAGCAGGCCACTTGGGCCGTGGTCGCCGAAGGCCCGCACAGCCAGCCGCAGCTCGCCGGTCTCCTCACTGCAGAAGATCACGGATGCCTCCTCCGGGGTGACCATGAGCGTCACCGTGACGGCCGCGGGCATGGGCGCCTCATCAACGGCGCGGACACGGTCCTCGGCGCTCGCCGGCGGAGCATCTTCGCCCAGCAGTCCGGGCGCGGCCGGCGGGACCTCCACGATGGTCTGGTCCACGGAAACGACCTCGATGTCCTCAGCGATCATCTGCGCGCCTACGATGTCCGTCAACGGATCATCGGGTACCCAGTAGATGTCGACGTAGTCTCCAGGGAGGACGAGCCCGCCGGCGCCAACTACGGCTTGCGTCTCCACGCCGAGACCTCGCAGGCCGCCCTCCAGCACGTGGCTGAGCACATCGTTCGACGCCGTCGTGGGGCCACCCACGAGGTCGGACAGGAGGATCTGCTGGTTCGCAGCGATCGGATAGCGGGCGACTTCATCGAGGACAGACTCGATGCTGGCGAATGAGCCCTGGCTCACGAATTCCTCGGGCGTGTTCGCAACACCGAGCATATCGCCTGTGATCGTCGCGCCGGCCGGGATATTGACCTGCGCAACGACAACGGTGACGCCGGCCACGGGACCAGCGCCGCCGTCCGAGCCGGACGAGCCGGAGAGCGCCGCGTACACGAGTATCGCGCTCAGCGCTGCCAGGATCAGGGCGAGCAGCATGAACCGGCGGTTCACTCTGCTCATGGAACCGGAGGCCAATGATTGAGCCATGGGGACATCCTCGCTTACCAGTCGAAGGTCGATGGGCGCCCCGACACACTGGGGCGGAGGCGGCTACGTACCGCCTCTAAGTGATGTATCGGTACGAGTGACGCAAGCTTTACCGTTGAACCTGTGTGATCCCCTACAAGATGAACAGGCGGGGCCCCTTCGGACCCCGCCTTCTGGCTTCTTCGCTCGAACGGCGCCTAAGGGCAGCTTCCGTCGAGGCAGTTCGTGGCGCTGTTGAACGCGGTGGTGATGGCGCCGCGGAACAGGGTGACGGCCGTAATAACCACGGCCACCGCGATGACGGCCATGATCAGGCCGTACTCCGCCAACGTCTGACCCTCTTCGTCCGTCATGCGATTCTGGACACCGTGCCAGCCAACCAGCACACGCAGGAGCGCTTCGTTCAGCATCTGCATCTTGTGTTCTCCTTTCCCAGAAGCTCCGACGGAAGGGCCGGGCGCTGTTAGGGTTCTCCCCTACATGCATGATCGGAAGCAGCAGCCTCTATCTGAAGGGGTGACCCTAAGTTTTTCCGGGCATTCTCACTAGGGGGTCTTCCGCGTGTTGTGGAGCAGGTGATGCCGGGCCGGTCAGCCGTTGACGGCAGCGCTCTTCTCTTCATCGCGCTGCATGTGCTTGCGGAGCGCGTTGAGGGCGCGGTGCTGAATCACGCGCACCGCGGGGACGCTCTTGCCGACGATCGCGGCCACTTCTCGATAGTCGAGGTCTTCCACGAAGCGGAGGATGATCACCTGCCGATGTTCTTCCCGCAGGTGCAGGATCGCCTGGCGAACGCGCTCGCCCTCCACCTGGCGGCGCAGCACGTCCTCCGGGTTGCCGTCCCGGCTATGGTCCACCAGCGTCTCCGGCAGCTCCGCCCCCGGCTTGCGCGAGCGCAGGTGGCTCACGCCCAGGTTGTGCGCGATGCGCATCAGCCATGACACGAAGGGCGCGCCGCGGATCTGGTACCGCTCGATGGCCTCCCACGCCTGCAGGAACGCCTGCGCGGTCAGGTCTTCGGCCTCGGCCGCGTTGCCTACCATGTAGTAGACGTGGCGGTACACGCGCACGACGTGGCGGTCGTAGAGCTTTCCGAAGGCCTCGCGGTCGCGGCGGATTGCCAGCTCCACCAGCGTGCGCTCGTCGTCTTCCGTCGCGTCTACTGCTTCAAGCATGATGATGGTGAGGTATGACGTCCCGCAGCCATACGGGACTCCTCACCGTTAGGATCGGCAGGTCGGTGGGCGGACTAGAGAGGTAGCGCCCGATCGCGCGCGATTAGGCGTCCTGCTGCGGCCGGTCTGGGGACGGGATCTGGCCGCCGGCATCGTCGGCGGATCGCGGAGCGCTCCCTCGATCCCGGAGCACGTTGGGCACGCCGTCCGGGTTTTCGACCGGCTGCTGCGCGTGGGACTGCGGGGCCGGCCGCTTCAGGGGGAATGCCGGCGCGTCATTCCCAGACGGCGCGGGCGCGGGGTCCCGCCGGATGTCCGGTAGGTCATCGGGCGCAGGAGCCGGCGAAAGCTGGCCCTCCGCCGGCGCCGGCTGGCCGCCGTTCGGGGCAGATGCCGCGTCACCGTTCGTCGCGCCCGGCTCAGCCGCAGGCCTGAGCGAGTCCAGACCATCGGGCCTGGCCGAGAAGGCGCGCAGGGCGCCAGGTACTTCCTCGGGCGCTTCAGCGATCGAGGCATCGCCTTCCAGGTTGAACCGGAGCGCGTACGGGCCGATCGTGAGCTGTTCGCCTGAAGCCACCTTCTGCCAGCGTCCGCCTTCCGCACCGTCGACCGTAAGCCTGCGCACCTCGTGCACCATCAGCAGGCCGTCGCGCACCCAGACCCGGGAGTGCTCCGGCGGAATGAGCTCCTCATCCCCCACCTGCTCCGAAAGCTGGATGGTGCAGGCGACGCCCGAGCCGATGCTCAGAGGCGAGCCGCCAACGGGGAACAGCTGCCCCGACAGCTGGCCGCTCAGCACGAGCAGGTGTCCCATCGCTTCCTCCGGGCGCACGCGCGCGGGCGGACGGTCATCCAGGTCGGGCAGCAGCGCGCGACCGTTGGCATCCTCCTCAGCGGCCTTCGCCCTAAAGGGCGGCACCAGGTTGTTCGGATCTAGCTCGCGCTCCTGGTCTGGGCCGCGCCGCCGTTTGAGGAACAGGAAGACCAGCACCGCGACGACGAGGATCACCACGGGCGCGGCGAACAGCAGCATGTTCGTACCGCCGCCAGCCGCTGTAGCCTGCAGCAGCAGTTCGGCAGCCTCCGACGTTCCTCCGGCCGTAGCCACCTCCACGGACACACGATGCTCGCCCTCTTCGAGCGCGGACGTCTCCAGCGTGAACTCGTACGGCGGCTCGCCTAGCTCCTGCGCCAGGACGCCATCGACGAGGAACGAGACACCAGTGACAGGGTCATTCGAGATCACGTCCGCCGCGAACGTTCGCGTACCGGACTCGCTCGCGGTCAGCTCCGTCAGTCCAACACAGAGCTGCTGCAGACAGACGGCGCGTTCCGTCGCGACCGGCTGTCCGCCGACCACCACGGTCAGGCTGAGATCGATCGGTTCTGAGATCACCAGATTGGCCCCTGACGTATCGAGCGTGACGATGTACTGGCCGCGCAGCTGCTCGCCGGCGTCCTGGTAAAGCTGGGCCAGGCCTTCCGGCGATGGCGTCTCCGCGAAGCGGCCGCCGCTCGAATCGCTCAGCTCCCGCAGATAATCGCGGTCGATGTCCTGACCGAGTCCGATCGCGAAGACCGGCACGCCCAGGCTCCCCGCGGCTGCCAGCGCGTCCTCGCGTGGCAGCGGGCTGCCGTTGTCGAGCCCATCGCTGAGCAGCACAACGGCGCGGCGGCCGCCCTGCGTCGCTGCCAGGCGCACGCTCTCGTCGGTCGCCTGATAAAGCGCGGTCGATCCCTCGGGCGAGAGGCCTTCGACGGCGGCGCTCGCGGCGGCGCGGTCGCGCGTGAAGGGCAGCACCAGGTCGACCGTGCTACCGAAGGTGAGGATGGCGACGCTGTCGTTCGGCGAGAGGCCGGCGAGGAAGTCCCCTGCCGCGGCCTTCGCCTGGTCGATCGCGCCGCCCTCCATGCTGCCGCTGACGTCGAGCGCAAGCACGACGGCGATGGGCAGGCTGCTATCGACGCCGCGGTCCACGGCGGTCACCGTCGCGGGCGAGCCGTTGAGCAGCACGTCGAAGTCGGTCTGCGCGAGGCCGGTCACGGGCCGGCCGTCTCCATCCAGCACGGTCAGCACGGCCTGCGCCTGCGTCGTTCCGTCCGAGGTGAGGCCGGCGAGGTTCACTGTGGGAGTATCGGACTGCGCTCCGGCGGTGGCAGCAACGAACGCGAGCGCTACTCCTGCCAGCAACGCGCCCCAACGACCAAGCCGGCCCCGGCGAGGCGAAGACCCATATCGCTCATCCACGCTGTTCGACCCTCCGTTCGACGCCAGGACAACTACTTGACATATCCTGGTACCTGTGCCAGAATGCGCGCGATTCGGCCAACGCGGCCCATGCCGTAGTGGTGGCAGCCGGATCAGGCGTCTACTGTAGTTATCGGCCAAGCGACCGTTCCGTTCAGGGCAAGGATGCTCTGACGAACAGCGCACCGCCAGGCGAGCAGGATGCAGACCTTGGCGTCGCGAGCGGGGCCTCCCCTCGATAGAGAGAGCCCGCCGCGTTCGGAGCGGTCTACAGTCCTCCCTCGGGACGGGCTGCGAGATCGGGCTACGGGCCCAGGGGGCGCGTGACAGGAAGCGGGGCCTGGCTAACGTCCCCTGGCCCCACCCATCTTCCCCTCAGACACCTCACCCAGCAGACCCCAGCGCCCCCTCAGATAGCCCGCCGTTCAGGCACACCCCCTCGATGGCGATACTGACGTAGGGCGCTCCGCTCGGCGCGCCCGGGATGCAGCACGAGGTGGCCCATGGTCGCAGAGCCAACACCGATGATCGCCAACCCGCAGCCTTCCGTTAGGAAGAACGGCCCGGAGCTGCCCGCCGTCTCGCAGCCCGCGACGGTGGAGGAGACAGGGCTCGAGCAATCGCTCGTCGCCGATCTGATGCTCAAGGCGATCCACTTCGCCGGCCGGCCAACCGCGCGGCACATCGTGCGCCAGATCGCGCTCTCGTTCCCCGTGGTCGAGCAGATGCTGGCGTTCCTCCGCCAGGAGCAGGCGATCGAGGTGGTCGGCACGGCCGGCGTGGGCGAGCAGGGCTACCAGTACGCGCTCACGGACCGCGGCCGCAAGCAGGCCGAGGACGCCCTCGCGCGCAGCCAGTACACCGGACCCGCGCCCGTACCGTTCCAGCTCTACACGGAAGTGCTCGCTGCGCAGTCCGTGAACGACGTGCGCATCGACCGCGAGACGTTCGAGCAGGGGCTCTCGCACCTGGTGCTGGGCAGCGAAGTACTATCGCAGCTCGGCCCGGCCGTGAACTCCGGCAAGTCTGTGCTCATCTACGGGAAGTCGGGCAACGGCAAGAGCTCGATCACGATGGCGATCGGCCGCATGCTGCCCGGCGCGGTGCTCATTCCGTACGCCGTGGAGGTCCACGGCCAGATCGTCAAGGTGTTTGACCCTCGCGTCCACCAGCTGATCGTCGAGGACGTCTCCGCCGAGCGCCGGCAGGACGCCGACTACGCGCCGGCCAGCTCCGAGCGCCGTCGCGACCGCCGCTGGGCGATCGCGAAGCGTCCGGTCGTCAGCGTCGGCGGCGAGCTCACGCTCCAGGAGCTGGAGCTGCGCTACTCGCCGCTCTCCCATTTCTACATCGCGCCGCTGCAGTGGAAGGCGAACAGCGGCGTCCTGATCGTCGACGACTTCGGGCGGCAGATGATCCAGCCGCAGGAGCTGCTCAACCGCTGGATCGTGCCCATGGAGCAGGGCATCGACCACCTCTCGATGCACACCGGCGACACGATCGAGCTGCCGTTCGATACGCTGCTCATCTTTTCGTCGAACATCCCGCCCGGGCGCCTGGGCGATGAGGCGTTCTTCCGCCGCATCCGCCACAAGGTCGAGACGCCCAACCCGACCGAGGAGGAGTACCTGGACATCCTGCGCGTCGTCTGCAAAGACCGCAACGTCGCCTATTCCGACGAAGCCGCGCAGTACCTGCTGAGCACGCACTACCGGGAGAACGGCCGCGAGCGCAAGGCGTGCCACCCGCGCGACATCGCCGACCTGCTGGTCGACATCACCGGCTTCTACAGCACGGAACCCAAGCTGGAGCCGCGCTGGATCGACCTCGCCTGCCACTCCTACTTCGTGGACATGGAGACCGTCACCTAAGCGCGAGGTTGCGGCAGATAGCAACGGCCCCGGCGTGAAGCCGGGGCC
>JBBDNH010000307.1:0-2022 GCA_040877745.1 Dehalococcoidia bacterium | reverse complement strand
GTGTCCACTGGTTAGGGGCGGGTCGCGACCCGCCCCTACACGTGTTTGTGAGTTTCCACGGCCTGGCTACGATGGCGGACGACGCACGGTCAGCCGGAGTCGGGGCTAGTCGCGGACGTAGAGGATTTCGTCGTCCTCCGATAGCACGAGCGACCAGCCCTGGGCATGGCCCAGCGCGTCAGCGACGCGGTCCGACGGCTCGACGACGACGGCGGTGGCGCCGGAGGACTCGAGCAGCTCCTGCCAGCCCTCGTTGGCGTTGATGATCGCCCGGTAGTCGGTAAAGATGCGCTCGCCGTACATGTCGCTGCGACCGTCGATGTAGACGTGGCCCTCGGGATAGAGGCCGTGGATGAAGTAGCCGCCCCACTTGTGCGGCGCGTAGACGTTGGCGTCGGGCTGCTGCTCTTGCAGCCACGCGAGCGACTGATCAGGGTAGGGCGCGCGGCCGCCGGTGACCGCCTGGCGGTGCACCTGCGCGTTCGGGAGCTGCGGGATGGCGACGAGCACGGCGATGGCCGCCACGGCGAGGAGCGCCCAGTTCACCGTCGTGCGCGGCGGCGAGGACGTCGCTGGCCGCGGGAAGATGTCCTTAGCGGCGCGGCCGGCGGCGGGCAGGAACATGAGCGCGAAGAGCGGCTGGTAGCGCGCGGTCTGCAGCGCGAGCGCGGTGAACGCGATCGCGAGCAGCAGCGCGAAGCGGTCGCGGGCGCGGCCGGCGAGCGTGAGCGCCATGAGCACGAGGATGCCCGCGAGCAGCGGCAGGTGGAGCGGGTCGCTGAAGTCCGGCGACTGCAACTCGCTGATGCCCTGGTAGTCGACCTCGTTGCCGGCGAAGGGCAGATAGCCTGTCGCGGCGAAGATCGGCGCGGGGCCGTTCGGGTTGAGCAGCGTCGCTGCCGCGCAGGCGAAAACGAGCAGCCCCGCGAGGCGAAGCTCGCCCTCGCGATCGCCGCCGATGCGCTCCCAGACTCGGGATAGGAACCAGAGGCCGACGACGCCGAGGCCGATGGTGTAGCCGATGTGCACGTTCGCCCAGAGCGCGAAGAGCGGCACGAGCAGCCACGGCGGGGTCTTGCGCTGGATGAGCGCGTTCGCGAGCACGGCGAGGAAGAGCCATGTGACGAGCTGCGGGCGCACGGTCCAGTAGGACGAGCTGATGAGCATGCCGAGAGCGACGAGCCCGAGCGCGGCGGACTTCGGGGCGCCCAGGCGGAGGAGCAATCGATGCATGATGGCGAACGCGGCGAGCACGGTGGCGACGAAGAAGCCGAGCGTGACGGCGTAGCCGGGGCCGCTCACGCTGAGGTAGATCGCGACCTCAGAGAGCCACTGGTGGTTGAGCTGCGGCGCGCCGGCCGCGGTGAACGAGAACACGTCGTGGCGCGGGACGGAGAGCGTGTCGACGATGAGTTCGCCGGTGCGGAGGTGCCACCAGTAGTCGGGGTCGGTGAACGAGGCGAAGCCGAAGCCGAAGAAGACGAGGTAGAGCACGCCCGTGAGCAGCCCGACGGCGTCGAGCGCGGGCAGGTTGAGCGTGATGCGCCTGCTGGGGGCGACCGGAATCGATACGAGCGCGGCCATGCCACCTCCGTGTGTAGTATCGGCGGCTGGGGGAGGCGGGGTGAGGGAGGGGTTGGGCGGGTCGCGACCCAGGTGTGCTCCTCCACCGCCGACTGAAGTCGGCGGCATAGCCCGCCAAGGGCCCTCACCCCGGCCTTGGAGTGACTTCGCATGGCCGGTGATAGTTCGCCCCTCTCCCGCCAGCGGGAGAGGGGAAGGGGTGAGGGAGCTAGCGGACGATCCGGAAGCGGTCGTGCTCGTCGAGGGCGTCCGAGTACTCGACCTCTGCGGACTCTATGACAGCTGAGGGCGGGCCCTGGCGCATGGCGGTTTCGAGCTTCCGGAGGGCGTTGTCGTTGCCCTCGGCGAGGAGCTCGACTGTGCGGCCATCGTCGCCGTTCGCGATCCAGCCGGTGACGCTGAGGCGGCGCGCTCGTTCGGCAATGAACCAGCGGAAGC
>JBBDNH010000306.1:8125-11238 GCA_040877745.1 Dehalococcoidia bacterium | reverse complement strand
GTCGTCGGCATGGTGCTGTTCTGGAACCGCGGCGGCGATGGCACGGATACCGTGACATCGGATCCTCCCGCGGTCGAGGAGCCGAACGGCCAGGGCTCCGACCAGCCAGACCCGCCCGTCGATGAGCCCGGACCGGCGCCGGTCGTCGAGCCCGGCGTCGTGCCCGACCTCGAGTCGGAGCACGTCGTCGTCGCCGTAAGCGCGCTCGCCGAGGCTGGCCTGCGCTACGTGGTCCTCGAAGTCGAGAACGACGATGTCGAAGAGGGCATCGTCTTCCGGCAGAGCCCCTCTGCCGGCACCGAGACCGGCGAAGACACCGTCGTCACGCTCCTGGCCAGCCGCTAGTAGAGGTCCCACTCTTCCATCCGCGCCGAGCGGCCGGCGATGACCTCGACGCGCTCCGGCAGCTTGTCCGCCAGCACGTAGCTCGTCAGCCGCAGATGCCCCTCGATCACCACCCAGCGTGACCCGTCGTGCGAAACGAGGATCATCGGCCGGAACTCGACTCCGTTGCGGACCGCTTCGGCCCCGCGCCAGAAGGCGTCGTTGCTCTGGCCGAACGTCTCGCGCCCGGCGCGAATGCGCTCGACCGCGTCCACCGGACGGCGTGTCCCACCGGAGAGGTCGTTCCAGTAGCTGTAGTCGATATAGAGCACCTGGCGCAGGTCGTCCGCCGTCGCTATCGCACGCTCCCAGCGCACGCCATCCGGCATGTTGGCCAGCAGGCCGCGTCCGCCTCCGTACGCCCGGAACTCCTTCAGCAGGCGCCTGCGCTCCTCATTCGCCGCCTGGTCCGTCAGGTCCGGCGACAGCACGAGCTCGTGCGCGGCGCCGTGCGCCGCCAGCAGCCGGCGAAAGTCGTCGCCGAAGCGGCGCGAGTCGTACTCGCAGGCGAGGAACGCCGCGACGAACTCCTCCTCGCTGATCGGGCGCACCGTCTCCATGGCTCTGCCTAGAACGCCTGGCCGACCTCGATCTCCGTATCGAGCACCTCGGCGTCGAGCCGCGTGCTCCGCACGAACTCGACCGCGCGGTCGAGCTGCTCGCGGGCGTGGCGCGCGTCGTTCGAGACGCACGTCAGTCCGATCACGGCGATCTGCCAGCGGTCGTTGTCGCCGACTTCGGCCACAGCGACGTTGAACGTGTTGCGCAGGCGCGTCGTGAGGGAGCGAAGCACCTGGCGCTTGCCCTTCAGCGAGCCGTTCTCCGGCAGGCGCAGCGTGATCCTGCAGACGCCGACGTTCATCGCCCTCATGGCGAGAGGCTACTCCTCGGTGGAGGATTCGTCGTCGTCAGGAGGAGGCCCTGCTTCGACGGTGGCCGGCTCTTCATCATCGGCCGTCGCCTCGTCGCCGTCTTCGGCCTCGGCCTGTGCCAGCTCCTCGGGCGCGGCTTCCAGCTCCGGCAGCGGCGGCAGGTCGTCCGGCCTCCCCAGTCCGAAGTACTCCAGGAAGCGCACGCTCGTGCCCAGGAGCACCGGGCGTCCCGGCCCGGGCGCGCGGCCGACCTCCTCGATCAGCTCGCGCGCGAGCAGCGTGGCGACGGCGTGATCGGAGTTCACACCTCGCACCGAGTCGATCATCGTGCGCGTAACCGGCTGCCGGTAGACGATGATGGCGAGCGTCTCCAGCGATGCGCGCGAGAGCCGTCCGTGGTCGACCTCGAGGAAGCGCTCGATGTAGGGCGCGGCGTCCGGCGCCGTCGCGAGCTGGACGCGGTCGCCGTGGCGCTGGATGAACAGCCCGCGTCCGTTCACCGACTCGGACATCGCCTCGATGGCGTGTTCGATGCGCTGACGGGGCACGTTCAGGCTCTTGGCGAGCGTGCCGATCTCCAGCGGCTCTTCCGCCACGAAGAGCAGGCTCTCTAGCACAGCCGGCAGCCGCTCAGGCGCCGGTGGGCTGATCTTCTCGTGTAGGTTCTGGGCTGTCATGTGCTGGTTGCTCAGCTGTCGCCGTCGGCGCGGCGTCGGCGTCTCGCGGATCGGGCGGCGCGCTCGATGATGTAGGGGCCGCAGGCGCGACAGGCGGCGGTGCGCTCGAAGGTGGTAGCGCCGCGTGGCCTACCTGCAGCTCGCGGTAGTGTAGCTCGGCTTCCGGCGGCCCCGTCAGCGCCACGCCCATGCGCTCTTCGATGAGCGCGCGCGCGCGACGGCACGCCTCCTCGCTCGTTGCGGAGAGGTCGGCCTCAGCGGCGACCTGCAGCTTCAGACTCACCTCGGCCTTCTGGCCGCGCGAGCGCACGGTCGCCTCCACCTCACGCAGGCTCGGGATCGTGCTCAGCTCCTCGTGCAGGCGCCGCACGACCTCGTCCGTGCCGATGCGCGCGTCGCCGCCCGCGGTCTGTACCTTCACGGTGTCACCGCCCTCCGGCGGCGCCACCTCGAAGATCACCACGATCGTGGCGAGCAGGATCAGGATCAGCCCGCCGAAGGTGATGATCAGCTTGGCCTCGGTCGTGTTGTGGTCGTCCAGGTACCCGGCGAAGTCGGAGAGACGCTCGATGCTCTGGTCCGGCGCACCCCACGCCAGCAGGATGACGACGATCACGATGAAGATCCAGAGGAACGCCACGCCCACGCTCATGATGCGATTCGTCAGGTCGTCCATGGGTCCCTTCCTTGGGCTGCGGTCGTGGGGGGCCGAGCGTCGTTGCTACACACGGCTCGAAGCCCATCATACCGTATCGAATGGGGGTGTCAACGTACGTTCGAACGGTGCGCCGCCCCAGCTGAGGCCGCTGTGAGCGGGAGGCCTTCAGGCCTTCCGCTCGCGCCTCCCCGCTGATCCCCGTACGATCTCGATGGCAACTGCGCCTGCGCGCCTCCGGCAGGGGTTGAATTATGCCGCCGACGTCAAACGGCCAGCCATGACTCGCGCCGTAGGGACAGACCTTCAGGTCTGTCCGGCCCTTACTAGCCAACGCCTGGCGGCCACCATCCCGGGGTGAATTATGCCGCCGACTTCAGTCGGCGGTAGACAATACTTCCCCAGCAGCGCCTTCCTTCACGGCGGGCGGCCCGCAGACCTCTCGACAGCTACGACAGACTGAGGTTCGTGGACTGGCCTCGCGCGGCTGCGTCCTGGGCCAGGATACGAGTCGGGGGGGGGGGG
>JBBDNH010000306.1:0-8115 GCA_040877745.1 Dehalococcoidia bacterium | reverse complement strand
CGCGTGACCAAGGGGGGGTCTCCGCGCTCCCGACCGTGGACGGTGCAGCTGCTATCCGCAGGCGGTGAAGCCGCACACGGGGCAGCAGGCGCAGCCTTCGCCGTAAACCAGGGGACCGCCGCAATCGGGACAGCGATGGCGCTTCATCTCTCGACTCCTTCGTACATGCGTTCTGTTCCTGGAGACGAAGATATCAGAACGGACGTTCGTTGTCAAGCCCCATGACGTGGAAATTCCTAGCTCGAAAGCCACTCGATGAGGTCGCGCACTTTTCCGGTCGCCCACTCCAGGCGATCGCGGTCGGTGATCAGCAGTGCGCCGACGATGAGGATGACCAGCCCGATCTCGGCCATGGCCGCAGGATAGCATGATGTCGGTTCTGTGTCGCGGACCGGAGGTTAGGCCGCGCGGCGCAGCGCAACCTCGTCCCGTGGCGTGACCTGCGCGCCAAGCGATAGCGCGTGGTGAATGGCGAGCACCGGCGCGGCGAAGACCACCAGGCCCCAGATACCGAGGACGTAGTAGGCGCTTGCTGCCGCCGTCGACGCGAGGCCGATCACAAGATATTGCGGCAACAGCCATTGGTAGCTCGCCCGCCATCTAGCAAGCACCGGCTCGTGCTCGCTCACGCCGATGGCCGCCGCGATCAAGCCGGAATTGATGGCATAGTTGGCCAGCGCTCCAAGCAAGGCAGGCGCCAGAATCTGCGGCCAGGCGTCCGGCGATCCAGACACGCCGAAGGCGCGGAAGATGCCGGCGAATGCCGCTCCGGCGAGTAGGTACGTCCCTACGTTGTGCAAGCGCTTGTACCAGGCCGCCTCGGTCCGGAGCTGCCCGGCGAGCACGATCGGTGGCGCGACGATCGCGACGCCCCACAGGCCCGCGATGACCGCCGCGACCAGCACGGCCGCAACGCCGACCGAGACGTCGCTATGAAAGAGGCCGACGGCGTAGCGTTCGGCCAGTGCGCCTACGACGATGAGGGCCAGCAACAGGAGCAGATCATCGCTCGTCGGTCTGCTCAGACCGAAGACCAGCAGCGCGCCTCCGGCTCCCGCAACAGCGCCAACAAGGAATGCGACACGCTTGCTCATAGGTTCTTCTTTCAGATCGGCGCCGCGTTTACCTCACAGGTGAGGTGTGCGGCCGGCCCGGGCACGTGCGCAATGCCCGGGCCGGCCGCGCGGTCGAAAATCGTCGTTAGCTAGTCCTCCACAAAGGCCCGCCAGCGAATGCCCTGCCACTGAACGCTCTCGAAGTCCGCGCTACCGCGCCAGCGGATGCCGTTGAACTCCACGTTGCGCCAGCGGATCCCGGTCCAGTCGACCTGCCGCCAGCGGATGCCGTTGAACTCCAGGCCCCGCCAGCGGATGCCCAGGAACTTCGTGTCGCGCCAGCGGATGCCGTTGAGCGTGGCCTCGTCGTCCTCATTCAGCACGCTGCCGACGGCCGCGAGCACCGGGTCCGTAACGCCACCCAGCAGCCCGCCGAGGTTTCCGCTGTTGGCGTTCATCTCGTTCCCGACGATCGCCGCCAGCAGGACGTAGCTCGGCGTGATGCCGTCGTCGCTGGTCGGCTTCGGTTTGCTCTGGTTGTTGGTATCGCCGGCGCGCGGTGCGCGCCCGCCGTTGCTGCTCAGATTCCGGCCCTTGTCGATCAGCGTGGCCTTGATCTCGCCAGGCGTCCAGTCCGGGTGCGCCTCCACGACGAGTGCCGCTACGCCTGATATCACACCCGCGGCCATCGAGGTTCCGCTCATGGCGAAGTACATCTGGTTGCCCTGCTCGACGATGCCCTGCGGGTAGTTCGTCGCCAGGTAGCTGGCCGGGCTGATCGGCGATGGGAGATCGACGCCCGGGGCCATTAGCTCGGGCTTCGCGTAGCCGTCCTGCGTCGTGCCGCGACTCGACCAGCTCGTGTGCCTGTCGTCGCTGTACGAGGTCGTTCCGGCGTCGTCGAACGCGCCGACCGTGATCACAAACGGGTCGTTCGCGGGCGGGTAGTTCACCGCGTCCGACGCCGTGCCGTCATTGCCCGCTGCGACCACGACCACAACACCCTTGAACCAGAGCAGCTCCACAGCCGCATCGATCGGGTCGACCTTGTAGCTTTGCGCGATGCTCGACGTCACGGACAGGTTGAGGACGCGGATGTTGAACTCCTCGCGATTGTCGTCCACGTACTCCAGGCCTGCCATCAGGTCGCCGACCGTCGCGTTCCCGTTGTCGTCCGCGATGCGGACTGAGAGGATGTCTGCGCCCGGAGCGATCCCCGTGTACTTCCCCTGCGTGCTGGTGCCGCTCGAGTATCCGGCGATAATGCCCGCAACGTGTGAGCCGTGCCCAAACCCATCCCGATCAGGGTCGATGTTCGGGCGGATGCTCACGCGCTGCACTCGGAGGTTGCCGCTCGCGTCGCGGAAATCTTCCTTTGTGTCGCTGGAGACCCCGGTGTCGATCAGCGCCACCGTCACGCCGGAGCCGTATACGCCCTTCGCCCAGGGGTCCTCGGCCTTCACCGCAACGGGGTACGGGTCTGCCAGGTTGCTCTTGTCGACCAGGCCCGGCGGCGCGCCTGTGGACTGAATGGGCGCGTCTAGGCTGACCCAGCTTACGTCGCCCTGCGATGCGAGGTCGTCGACCTGGTCCGCCGGTAGGTCGATGTCGATCGCGGGAAGCATGTGGAACTCCCGCTCCACGTCGCCGCCGGCCTGCTCGACGAATGTCAGCAGGTCGTCCGGCGTTCCGTCGTGCTGCACGATCAGCGGCACAAGCTCGTCCGGGTGCTCTTCGGCCCAGGCGGCGATCGCAGGATGGTACAGCAGCGATGTGCCGGCGTTCGCAGAGCCGTTCGCGAACAACGCAACGGCGGCAAGCAAGGCAGCCAGCATTGGCAGCGTTACGATTGGGCTGCTGTTCCATCGTTCCTGCTTGGCCATTGTGCCCCTCCTGTCACGAAAGAAAACCCACCGCCTCGCGGCGGTGGGCCGAAGGCTCCGAAGGGCTCCGGCGGCCCGGCCGTCCTTCCCCGCCCTAGCGGGGGGCAGACCCGTGGCTTTGCGTCCCCGGCTTTCGCCGGGTTTGCCCTGTTCGGAGGCTTGCTCTTCAGTTGTAAGGGTGAACCCCTAAGGGGCTCTCCACAGGAGATATCGGCCCCCAGGCGGAAACCTGAAGGGGAATTCCAGGAATGTTGTTCAGGAGAACGCCTTCGCGCTACCGGGCTTCCGCCAGCTCCGGCCGCCCCGACCAGCGCCACGCGAGGTTCGTGCGGCTCACGCCCATCAGCACGCCGTGCAGCGCCGTCGGGTGGATGAACAGCCCCTCCGGGTTCAGCTCGTCCCGACGTCCCGTGTAGCGCGCGCCGCGTCGCTGCAGCCGCTCGATCATCCCCGGCACGTCGGCCGTCTCGACGTAGCACATATAGATCGCCTGGCCGCCGCGCTTCGTCGCAAAACGCCCCATCGCTCGCTCCGGATCGGTGATCTGCGACAGCTCGATGCGGTCCAGCCGCGACGGCGGGTCGAACAGTAGGAGCTGGCCCTTGTATCCGTAGTCCTTGCTCGCGATCGGCGAAAAGCGCGCCGGATCGAGCCCGAACGCGTCCGCGTAGAAGCGCGCCGCAGCTTCGTGGTCGTCGATGATGTTCGTCACTTCGTAGAGCCAGCTGATCGCGCCCACCGGCTCGCGCCCGGCGTCCCGCGAGAGGACGATACGCATGCCCGGCGTCTGGTCCGCCTCGATGTGCACCTGGCCCAGCTCCTCGCTCCACACCACGCCCTTCTCCGACAGCCGCTTCGACAGCGAGTCGAGGTCCGGCGTGGAGAAGCCCGCCGAGAACAGCCCCTCGCCCCAGCGTTCCAGGTGCGTCTGGATGGCGCCGTCGCCGTCCGGCTCCAACAGCTCGAACTCGCTGGTGCCGGCCTGGACCACGCTGCGCTTCGCGCCCAGCAGCTTGCTCGCGTCCTCCCGGACCTTCTCCGCGCCCAGCAGTTCGCGGAACGTCTCCTCGGCCTGCGCGCGGTCGCGCACCGCGATCTGCACTCGGTCGACGTAGGTAAGCATAAGCTCAACTCCTCTCGTTCGGACGCTCAGGGCGGCATCAGCGTAGAGCGCGCGGACAAGCGACGTCAAGCGCGGCGCTGCCAGGTTTGAGGTGGCTGGTCGACAATGGATATGATGGATGTGCCAGTCGAGCATTTGACGAGTCCGCTCCGTTGGGTATAGGCTGAACAACGCTCATGGATAGTATGGCAACCCGGTCATTCTTCCTCTTCGCGCGCCCGTCCTTCTGGGCAGGGTCCGCGGCGCTCGTCGACTTCGGGAATACGTTGTTTGTCTACAACGAGTCTCGGACGCCCGAGCAAGCGGACTACTTTGCGACAAAGTGCGACTGGCTGGCTGTAGGTGACGATCTGCGCCGTGCAGTTCGAGAACTACAGGCTGACAGGGATCTGAGCCGTTCAAGCCGGTGAGCAGAAGGCGGAAGCGAGAGGGACAGCGTCAGCCAGCACAACGTTCTCCTGCTCCTGAGTCGCAGGAACAGCAACCTCAACGGCAAGTAATTCAGCAGCAGTGGCAGGCCAGCTTTACAGGTCCCTTGCCTCCGCCCGAAATACTCATTGACTACAACGACGCCGTGCCTGACGGCGCCGAGCGGATCATCGCGATGGCCGAAAGGCAAGCCGCTCATAGAATGCAATTGGAGAGTCGAGCCCTGGAGGCCGACATCATTCGGTCTAACTGGGGCCTTGTCGCGGGCTTTGTCGTGGCCATGGCCTTCCTTGGCGCAGCCATCGCTATTATCGTAGTAGGGTATCCTTGGCCTGGCGCTGTGCTAGGCACTGTGGACATTGCAACCCTTGTGGCCGTGTTCGTTTACGGAACCTTGAGTCGGCGAAACGAGCGCAAGGAAAGAGCACGGATCATGTCCGGAGAATCCTAGTCGCCTCCTGAAACGCAATCACCGCACCTCCCAGTCGATCCTATCTCCCAACCCGCGCTAAGCTATCGCCATGGAGACCGAGGCCGAGCCAGCGGCGAGCGCCGGCGCGCCGTCGTGGGCGACGGCCATCTACGGCTGGGTCCTCGACCACCTGCCGAAGAGCCGGCGCGGCCGCGTCACGCTCGCGCTCATCTTCGGCGGCATCGTGATCGCACTCTCCGTCGGCATGCTGCTCCTCCCGATCTGGGTCGACGTGAGCCAGGAGCGCTTCCGCACCTTCGGCTACGGCGGTGTCTTTCTCGCGAACCTGGCGAGCACCTCCACCGTCTTCATCCCGGTGCCCGGCCTGACCGCCGTCGGTCAGGCCCTCATCATCCAGCAGGGCGATCTCCTCAACCCTGTCCTCGTCGGGCTGCTGGGCGGCACCGGCATGGCGCTCGGCGAGGTGACTGCCTACGTCGCGGGCACCGTGGGCTCAGAGGTGGTGGAAGAGGAGGGCATTCGGGCGCCGCGCGTGGTGCGGCCGCTGGTAGAGCGCGTCATCCACTACGTCGACTGGCTGATGGACCACTACGGCTTCGCGACGTTGCTTGTGCTCTCGGCCATCCCCAACCCCGCGTTCGAGCTCGCCGGCATCACGGCGGGCGTCTCGCGGATGAACTTCTGGCGCTTCATGCTTGCCGTGCTGATCGGCAAGAACATCCGAGGCCTGATGCTGGCGTTCCTGGGCAACGCCGGACTGGACCTGCCGTACCTGACCTGAGACGGCCGCCCGGCGAAGCTGCGGGTTTCAACCCGCAGATCTCCTCCAGCGTCCAGCCGCCCGGCGAAGCTGCGGGTTTCAACCCGCAGATCTCCCTCCAGCCTCCAGGTTCTGGGTTCTGGGTTTTGGGTTCTCGGTCCTGGGTTCTAGGTTCTAGGTTCTGGGTTCTAAAGCTCCAGCACCCGGAAGTACATCGGGTCGCTCACGCCCTGCAGGCGGCGGAACTCCCGCAACGCCTCGCGCACGGCGCCGTCCGGCGCGGGGTCGATCTCGATGTAGTCGGGCATCGACCGCCCGTAGACGAACTCTTTCACGTTGACAACCGACTGCACGCTCACGCGGTGGCGGGCCAGGATTTCCAGCTTCCTCGCGTAGATGCCCTTCACGTCCGGCGACACCGAGCGAATGAAGCCGCGCGTGCGCACGCCGCGAACGTCGCCCGGCCGCGCCGCCCGGCCCACGTTCGGTACTGGCGGCCCGCCGTCCGCGCGCAGGACGCCCGACGCGATCTCGCGCACGTCGCTGGCGATGGAGATCGAGGTCGGTCGCGGGCCTGCGCCCAGGCCCTTGATGAACTGCGTGCCCAGCCGCCGTCCGCGGATCACGATGCCGTTGTAGTTCTCATCCACCGCCGCCAGGTCGGCCAGCTCGCCGCGTTTGTCGATCAGCGCCGGGTGCACGCGCAGCGTTGGCCTGCCGTTCCGCCGCTCGGCCACCCCGACGAGCTTCAGCGCGTACTTGCCGTCCTGGTAGCGCGGGTGCTGCAGGAAGTAGAGGTCGGACGCCAGGATGCGCTGCGCCGGGTCCCAGATCCCCTCGCAGTAGATCTCCGTGGGGTCGAAGAACGTCTCGAACGCCAGGTTCGCCAGTATCCCGACCTTGAACTTCGTGTCGAAGCCGTTGATGTCGTTCGTCGGGTCAGGCTCCGCGTAGCCGCGACGTTGCGCCTGCGCCAGCGCCTCCTCCAGCGGCAGCGAGCGTCGCTGGATCGCATCGTCGTCCAGCCGCCGAGCGATGTACTCCGTCATCCGCGTCAGGATGAAGTTGCACGTGCCGTTCAGGATGCCCGCGAAGCTCTCGACCTCGTCGCACGCCACATGCCGCTGCATCGCGCGCACAATGGGCATCCCGCCGCCCACGGTCGCTTCGAAGCCCACCGAGACGCCGTGGCGTCGCGCCGCGGTCATGATCTCGCGCCAGCGCCGGGCGAGCGCCTCCTTGTTCGCCGTTACGACGTGCTTGCCCCCGGCGATCGCGTCCAGGATGTACGCCGCGCCGTGTTCGGCGTCGCCTGTCAGCTCGATCACGATCTCGACGGCAGGGTCGGCGATCACGGCCTGCGGCGGCTTGATGAGCTGGCGCAGCGATGCCGGCGCGGCCGCCCGCAGCCGCTTGCGGCCCACGCCCACGACGCGCGCGTAGTCCCGCCGCCGGAAGTACGAGAACACCTCGCGGCCGATGTTGCCGTAGCCGATCATACCCAGGCCGACTCGTCGTCCGGCGGCGGTGCTCTTGCTGGCAGCTATCGGCATCGGCTCACAGCTCCGAAGGCTCAGCCTTCTCTAGCTCGAATGCCTTGTGCAGCGCCCGCACGGCCTTCTCCACGTCCGCTCCTCCGATGCTGCACGGGATGCTGATCTCCGAGGTGGAGATCATGTCGATGTTCACACCGGCGTCGCTCAGCGTGCGGAACATGCGCGCCGCGTACCCAGGCGCCGACTGTATCCCCGTGCCGACGATGCTCACCTTGCCCAGCCCGTTCTGAGCCACCACCTCGGCCGCGCCGATACTCTTCGATAGCTGCTCCATGATCGGCTGCGCCTTCTTCAGGTCGGCCTCGGAGAGCGTGAACGTCATGTCGGTCAGCCGCTCGACGCTCGCGTTCTGGACGATCGTGTCGACGGAGATGTGCTGCTCCGCCAGCGGCTCGAAGATCCCCGCGGCAATGCCGGGCCTGTCCGGCACGCCGCGCACCGTCACCTTGGCGATGTCGCGGTCGTGGGCGATGCCGCGCACTTTGTTGAACTGCTCCATGCTGACCCCTCCGTGGATGAGCGTCCCGGGCTCCTCGTTGAAGCTGGACGCGACCGTGATCGGGATGTTGTAGACCATGCCCAGCTCGGCCGCGCGCGGGTTCAGCACACGCGCGCCGACCGACGACAGCTCCAGCATCTCTTCGTAGCTGACGTCGCGCAGCTTGCGCGCGCTCGGCTCGATGCGCGGATCGGCCGTGTAGATACCCTCGACGTCCGTGTAAATCTCGCAGCCGTCGGCGTGCAGCGCCGCCGCCAGCGCCACCGGCGTCAGGTCCGACGTGCCCCGGCCCAGCGTTGTGATCTCCATTTCGTCACTCACGCCTTGGAATCCGGCCACGATCACCACGCGACCCGCGTCCAGCTCGCGTTCGATGC
>JBBDNH010000305.1:0-11301 GCA_040877745.1 Dehalococcoidia bacterium | reverse complement strand
GGAAAGAGGTGAGGCGTATTGGAAGGTGCGGTACAGGAATTGGAGACCCCGGCTCCGGCACCGTAACTCGCCGAGAAAACAAACCCTGAGTGGGGTCAACGGGACGCGGAGCTTCGGCCGGTCCACTGGCGCAGGAACGCCCGACGCGAGCCAAGGAAACCCGGAGCCGGTACAACTGAAGAAGAGCAGAGCCACCTCTGGCATCGATTGCCGAGGTGGCGCTTTACGTGGCCGACGTCAGCGCCTGGGGGATGAACGAGCTGATATGGCGGACGACGTCCCGGATCGACACGAGCTTTCGCGTGCGGCCGTCCTTCACCAACGGGATGTGCCGGAAGCCGCCCACGGACATGTTGTGCAGCGCGACCGCGAGGGTGTCGTCTTCGCGCAGGACAACGGGATCCGGGGTCATCAGGTCACGCACGGCGAGCGCGTTGAGGTCCACCTTGTCACCGGCGGCTTTGAGCAGGACGTCGCGCTCGGTGAGGATGCCGGCTAGCTGGCCGCCTTCGTTCACGAGCACACAGCCGAGGCCGGTGCGCTGCATCTGGTGGATCGCCAGGGCCACCGGGTCGCCCGGCGCCACGACAGCCGGCTCCTGCGCGTCTATCTCCCCGAGCTGGTCGCTCAGGAGATGCTCCGTGAACTCGTCCTCGGCGCTCGGCCGCGAGAGGTCCTGGAGGTCCGCGCCGCAGCTCTCGCAGAACTCCGCGCCCTCGATATTCTCGGCTTTACAGTCGGGACAGATCATGGCGGCTCCAGCGACGGACGTTACTCGACGGTCCAGGTATCGCCCTCCGCGAGGAGGGCTGCCAGGTCGCCCTCGCCCTGGGCGGCGGTCACGTCTTTGACCTGCTGCTCCATCAGCTGGTCGTACGTCGGATGCTCGACGGCCCGCAGGACGCCGAGCGGAACGGCGAGTTCAGGATACTGCATCCGCGCAAGGATGAACGCCATGGTGGGGTCTTCCAGGCCTTCGTGATGCACGAGCAGGTCCGCCTCCGCGACGCCGTTGCCGAGCTCCACGGCTTCCGGTGTCGTGCCGTTGAGCCGGATGCCGCGGTCGGCGTCCTTACCGAAGATCAACGGCTTGCCGTCCTCCAACGCGATCGTGCGGTCGGGCCGGACGGCCTTGTCGGCGAACTCCATGAAGGCGCCATCGTTGAAGACGTTGCAGTTCTGGTACACCTCGACGAACGAGGTGCCCTTGTGGTGCGCCGCGCGCTCGAGCGTGGCGATCAGGTGGTGGGTGTCGATGTCGAGCGAGCGCGCGACGAACGTCGCTCCAGCGCCGATGGCGAACTGGCATGGGTTGACGGGGTAGTCGATCGTGCCCGTGGGCGACGTCTTGGTGATCTTGCCCTGCTCGGACGTCGGTGAGTACTGGCCCTTCGTGAGGCCGTAGATGCGGTTGTTGAAGAGCACGATCACGACGTCCACGTTGCGGCGCATGATGTGCAGCAGGTGGTTCCCGCCGATGCTCAGCCCGTCGCCGTCGCCCGTGATCACCCAGACGCTGAGGTCCGGGCGCGAGGCCTTGAGCCCCGTCGCGATCGCCGGCGCGCGGCCGTGGATGCTGTGGAAGCCATAGGTATTCATGTAGTAGGGCAGCCGGCTACTGCAGCCGATGCCCGAGATAAAGACGATGTTCTCGCGCGGGATGTCCAGCTCCGGCATAAGCTTCTGCGTCTGTGCCAGGATGCTGTAGTCGCCGCAGCCCGGGCACCAGCGTACTTCCTGATCCGAGACGAAGTCCTTGCGCGCCAGCTTCGACGCCATGTTCGCGGTCATGCTACGCTCGCCTTCTGTCGGACCAGCTCTCTGATGCGCGCCTCGATCTCCGCGATCTTGATCGGCCGGCCGGTGACGCGATTGAGTCCCTCCGCGTCTACCAGGTAGCGCGCGCGGATGAGCATCCGAAGCTGGCCGAGGTTCATCTCGGGGATCAGCACGTGTTCGTACCGCGACAGGACGTCGCCGAGATTCTCCGGGAAGGGGTTCAGGTGGCGCAGGTGCGCGTGCGAGACCGATAGGCCGTCGTGGCGCGCGCGCTGCACCGCGGAGATGATGGCGCCGTACGTGCTCCCCCAGCCGAGGACCAGGAGCTCGCCGCGATCGTCGCCCAGGACTTCGACGTCCGGGACGTCGCGGGCGATGCGAGCCACCTTCTCGGCGCGGTAGTGCACCATGAGCTCGTGGTTGTCGCTGTCGTAGCTGACGTTGCCGACGCCGTCGGACTTCTCCAGGCCACCGATGCGATGCTCGAGCCCGGGCGTTCCCGGGACGGCCCACGGCCGGGCGAGCGTCTCTTCGTCGCGGTCGTAGGGCCGGAACGTATCGGGGTCCGTGGCGAACTTGACTTCGATCTTCGGCAGGTCCTCCAGGTTCGGGATCAGCCACGGCTCGGAGCCGGAGGCGAGGTAGCCGTCCGAGAGGAAGACCACGGGTACCATGTGCTTGAGCGCGATGCGGAACGCCTCGACCGCCATGTGGAAGCAGTCGCCCGGCGTGGCCGGCGCGACGATGGCGACCGGCGACTCGCCGTTACGGCCGAACATCGCCTGCAGCAGGTCGGTCTGCTCGTTCTTCGTCGGCATGCCCGTGCTGGGGCCGGAACGCTGGATGTTCGCGACGACAATCGGCAGCTCGGTCATCACGGCCAATCCGAGGCCTTCGCTCTTGAGGGCGAAGCCGGGGCCGCTGGTGCCGGTGAGGCCGAGCGAGCCGCCGAACGCCGCGCCGATGGCGCCGCCGATCGCCGCGATCTCGTCCTCCGCCTGCATCGTCTTGACGCCGAAGTGCTTGAATCGGGCGAGCTCGCCCAAGATGTCGCTCGCGGGCGTGATCGGGTAGCTGCAGTAGAAGAGCGGCCGGCCCGACAGTCGCGACGCGGCGACGAAGCCGAGGGCCGTCGCCTCGTTACCGGTGATGTTCCGGTAGCGGCCCGGCGCAAGATGCGCCTTCGGTACGCGGTAGTGCACCGTGAACAGCTCCGCCGTCTCGCCGAAGTGGAAGCCCGCCTTGAGCGTGGCGATGTTCGCGTCGGCGACCTGGGGGTTCTTGGCGAACTTGGCCTCGATCCAGTGGATCGTCGGCTCGAGCGAGCGCTCGTAGAGCCAGAACATCATGCCCAGGGCGAACATGTTCTTGGAGCGATAGATCTGCTTGGTGTTGAGGCCCGAGTCCTTCAGCGCGCGCGCGTTCATCGACGTGATGGGCGCCTCAATGACACGATAGCCAGCCAGGCTGCCGTCTCCCAGAGGGTTAGCGTCATAGTCGGCCTTGGCGAGGTTGGCCTCGGTGAACTCGTCGGAGTTGACGACAATGGTCGCGCCCTTGGGCAGGTCGGGCAGGTTTGTCTTGAGCGCGGCCGGGTTCATCGCGACGAGCACGTCGGGACTGTCGCCCGGCGTGTAAATCTCGTAGCTGGAGAAGCTGACCTGGAACGAGCTGACGCCGGGCAGCGAGCCCGCGGGCGCGCGGATCTCAGCGGGATTGTCCGGGACGGTGCTGACGTCGTTGCCAAAGATGGCCGCCGTGTTGGTGAACTGCTGTCCCGCCAGCTGGCTGCCATCGCCGGAGTCGCCGGCGAAGCGGATCGTTACCCGGTCGACCTCCTCGACCTCACCGTTGCGACTTACCATGGCTCCTGCCTCAATCAGGCCCCTTCCGCCGTCTTCAACGTCTGGTTTGGCTGCGGCGGGAGGTTCAGCACATGTTCGGGAAACGACTCCGCGAGGTGGTAGATCACGTCGCGAACGCGGAAGAGCGCGATCGCCTCGCCCGACTTCGGGTCCATGATGGGGATGTTGCGAAAGCCCTCGCTGTGCATCAGCCGGATCGCTTCGCCGATGGTGTCGTTCGTGGTCAGCGTGCGCGGGTTCGCCGTCATGTACTTGTCCACAGGCTCGTCGTAGTTGACGTCGCGAGCGACGACTTTCATCAGGACGTCGCGCTCGGTCATGATGCCGACCAGCTGCGTGCCGTCCCGAACGAGGACAGCGCCGGCCTGCGCCTGCTGCACGGTCTCGATGACCTGACGTACGCTGGAACCGCTAGCAACGAAGAGGGGAGCCGGCAGCTTGAGGGTGACGATCCGGTCAGCCAGCATGGATTAGCGTTCTCGTGCCAAGACGGTCCATCGTGTGGCCATGTAGAATACTCGGCACGTTCCATGTTTAGTATAGCAGCAGCTTGCGCTGGGGCAAGCACAGGTGGGAGACGCGCCGTCGTGGTCGGGGTGGGCGGGTTCGAACCGCCGGCCTCTTGCTCCCAAAGCAAGCGCTCTACCTGGCTGAGCTACACCCCGGTGCATGCACCGTAGCCAGCGAACGTAATCTCGGTCAAGAAGACCCGTGCGCCGCGCCAACCAGCTCGTTCACGTCGTCGATGCCGTGCTCGCTTAGGTAGCAGCGCAGGCCTTCGAGCACGTCCATGGGGGCGCTGGGATTGACGAAGCTGGCCGTGCCGACTTGCACGGCCCTCGCGCCCGCGGCGAGGAACTCGACGGCGTCGAGGCCGTTCGTGACGCCGCCGCAGCCGACGATCGGCACATCGATTGCGGAAGCTACCTGGTAGACCATGCGCAGCGCGACGGGCTTGATCGCGGGGCCGGAGAGCCCGGCGAACGTGCTGCTGATGACCGGACGTCGCGTGCGCGGGTCGATCGCCATCGCCTGCAGCGTGTTGATCAGGCAGAGGGCGTCTGCGCCGGCTTCGACGACCGCGCGCGCGACCGCGACGATGTCGGTCACGTTCGGCGTGAGCTTGACGATGACCGGCAAGTCGGTGTTGCTCACGACGGCCTCGGTGACCGCGGCGGCGGCCTCCGGCTCCTGGCCGAACTCCATGCCGCCGCGCCGCGCGTTCGGGCTGGAGATGTTCACCTCGATGGCGGAGACGCCCGGGGCGCTGTCGAGACGGGCAGCGACGCGGCCGTATTCGTCGATCGTGGCGCCCAGGATGCTAACGATGACCGGCGCGCGCCAGCGCGCCCAGCGCGGCGCCAGGTCGCGTACAACCGCGCTCACGCCTGGATTCTGCAGTCCGATCGCGTTGAGCATGCCCGCCGGAGTCTCGGCTGTGCGCGGCTGGGCGTTGCCCGAGCGAGGGCGCAGCGTGACCGTCTTCGTGACGACAGCGCCGAGCTCCTGAACGTCGAAAGCGTGCTGCTTCTCGAGTCCGAAGCTGAAGGTGCCGGACGCGGTCATGACCGGGTTCGCCAGCACAAGACTGCGCTTGCGGCCGGCCAGCTCGACCTGGAGGTTCACGGGCTGCGTTCTCCTAGCGCTCGCTGGGGCCATTATAGGCGCGCGCGGCCTAGCGGTCGAACGTGGGATGGCAGGGTGCAGCGGTCGCTGGTCGGCTTCCGGCCATGCTCTCTTGCTTAGGGCAGGCCCTGGCGCCTATGCCAGGTATCCGAGGCAGCCGATGCGCTTGACCTTACTGCCCTTCTCGAAGTCGAGATAGATTGTGCCGTCCTTCGGGAGGACGTCGATCTCGCCGTGCTGCTTGTTCCAAAGCTGGCTCACCTGGCCGGCGTAGGCCTTCGTGCCGTCTCGCACGACGACACCACCGGACGCCATGAAGACCTCGACTCGCACCTGGCGCGCCGTCGCGGGGAGCTTGAACTCGCTCGCGATCTCTAGCGTCACGCCCCTGGCGGCTTGCGCAAAGGTGCGGTCCTCGAAGCTCTTCGCGATGCCATTCTTTCGGATCATTGGCGGCTCTCCTAGCGCTTGTAGCACGCTGTCCTTGGCCCAGGCCGTGCCGGGGCAGTTCACTCGATGGACTCCGTCGATCTGAAAGTGGCCAACGAGAGCTTCGGAGTCGAGCTCTATCGGCATGCCAGCGCGCGCCAGCTCTTCCAGGCACCAGCGCTTGACGCGGATGTTCGCTTCGACCATCGGCTGTGGCCACGCGTTGCCTGTAAAGCCCTCATGCTCGGTGGAGATGCTGTGGCTGTTCGGCAGGTTGACTCCGCCCGCGATGAGAGCTTCGTAGGGGATGCCGTCCAGCGTTACCCTGATCCACTGGCTTCCGGGTAGCTGCTCCAGACTTGCGAGGCGACTGTTGGAGCGGTCGTAGAGCTGCTTGCGTCCGGAGAGCCCGTTGCCCCAGTGGGCGTCGAAGATCGAGGTGTACTGCGAGATCGAGCCGTCCAGTCCGATCCCGAACGTCACGCCCACGCCGGCCATGCCGCGGTCGAGCGTTTGCTTCCACCCCTCCATGATGTGGTCGACGAAGAACAGCGGCTTGTTCTGACCGCGAGTTCCCGCCGGATACCCGAAGTTCTTGGTGGGCCGGGCGACCGCGAATGGACACCAGCCTCTGGGCATGCGAACTCCTTCCCCAGCCAGGCTTGATGGCCGCGAGTATACGCCCCGCCTGCGGGCAAGTCAACGCGCTGCTGGCGCTCACCTCGCCGCCGCAGAGACCAACGCCGGGGCCCCAAACGGAGCCCCGGCGGAACGGGGGTAGGCTACGGGCCGCGGGGTACTAGCCGCCGGCCTTCTTGTCTTCTACCTTGAGTCCCTTTGGCCGGATCAAGTCGCGCCGTCCGGACCAGCGGCCCAGGCCGCCGGTCGGGTTGTTCATCGCGTCCTCGGCCGCGTTGGGGAAGCGCTTGGTCGCGCCGCAGCGCTTGCACAGCCCGCGGCTCGTCGCGCCGTGGGGCGTCTCGATCACCCAGCGGTGCTGGCAGTGACTCGTGGCGCGCCTGCGCCGTTCTTTGATTGCGACTCCTTCGCTCATGGCATTCTCCTTCTTCACGAAGTGCATTCTGCTACCAGTAGATACGGCACTGGAGTCAACATCCGTAGGCTAGCACACGATCTTTTCTTGTGTCAAGGTTCTAACGATAACATAAGTGGTTACTTTCGTAACATTGCTAGCCACTTCTGCCTCCGCTATACTGACGCTGTGCAAACCGAGTTTGTTCCTCCAGGCGCGGTAAGTCCGGCATGAGGACGGCGACGAAGGACGAGATCCTCACGCTGCTGAAGCGAAACGGCGGCCATAGCGTGAAGGAGCTGGCGGCATTCCTTGGTCTCTCCCCAGTCACGATCCGACAGCACCTGACCCACCTCGAGCGAGACGGCCTGCTCCAGACCGAGCGTCGCGTGGGCAAGAGCGGGCGTCCGGCCTACCTCTATCGACTGACCGTGCGCGGCCACGCCGAGGGCTTTCCGTACCGCTCCGACCGCCTTGTGGAGTTGCTTGTTCGCGAAGTCGGCCAGCTGAGCAGCGATGATTTCCAGGGCCGAACGTCGAGCGAAAAGACCTATCTCGTGCTCCAGCGACTGGCGAAGCGCCTCGCGGACGAATATGCCCCGCTCCTGCAAGGCTGGCCTCTGCAGGAGCGAGTTGTCTTCGTCACCGAGGTCATGCAGTCGGACGGCGGCTTCGCCGAGTGGGCGGCGACCGAGCGGGGCTTCGAGATCCGCGACTTCAACTGCCTGTTCCATCGCTTGCTCGCCGGCGGCGCCTGCGACTGGCATCAAGGTTTTCTCAGCCGTATGCTCGGCGCGGACGTCATCGTACGCCCGTGCGACGACGCCGGCCAGTGTTGCCGCTACTTCGTCGAGCCGGCAGCGGCCGCCGTCGAGCAGACGGCCTGAGCGGAGAGGAAGGACCCGTATGGCAACTGAACAAGAGGTCCTGGAGGCGCTCAAGAGCGTCGAAGACCCGGACCTGCATCGCGATATCGTATCGCTCGGCTTCGTCCAGAACGTCGAGATCAACGACGGCCGTGTTGGCGTGCGCATCGTCCTTACCACGCCGGCGTGCCCGGTGCGAGAGGAAATGAAGACCCAGGCGGAGGGCCTCTTGCTCGGTTTGCCCGGTGTGAGCGAGGTCGAGGTCACGATGGACGCCGAAGTGCGCTCCAACCAGCCGATGGGCAACCTGCGCCCGGTCGAGGGTGTGCGCAACATCATTGCTGTGGCGAGCAACAAGGGGGGCGTCGGCAAGAGCACCGTCGCCGTGAACCTCGCCGTCGCGCTGGCGAAGCGCGGCGCGCGCGTCGGCCTGATGGACGCGGACGTGACCGGCCCCAACGTCCCGATCATGATGGGCTTCGAAGCCGGCTTCATGGCCGAGGGCGAGAAGGGGCTCACGACCGTCGAGAAGTACGGCGTGCGGCTTGTGTCGCTCGGCTTCGTGCTGCCGCGGCTGTCGCCGGTCGTCTGGCGCGGCCCGATGGTCGGGACGGCGGTGCGCCAGCTCATCCACGACATCAAGTGGGGCGAGCTCGACTACCTGCTCATCGACCTGCCGCCCGGCACCAGCGACGCCTCCATGAGCATGGCCCAGGAAGCGCCGATCTCCGGCGTCGTCATCGTCAGCACGCCGGCCGACGTTGCATGGGAGGACGCCGGCAAAGCGGTCGCGATGTTCGACAAGCTGAACGTGCCCGTGCTGGGCATCATCGAGAACATGAGCTCCTTCGCCTGCCCGCACTGCGGTGAGCGGACGGAGATCTTCGGCGCTGGCGGCGGCCGGCGCGCGGCTGAGGAGCTGGGGCTGGAGTTCCTGGGCGAGATTCCGCTCGACATGAAGACGCGCGAGGCGGGCGACAAGGGCGTCCCGATCACGGAGGCGGACCCGGACTCCGAGCAGGCCAAGACGTTCTTCCGCGTGGCCGAGCACGTGGCCGCGCGCTGTAGTACACTGCAATTCGCCACGGCTGGTGTAGAATAAGCACATGACATTACGCTTCTTCCGTCGCAAGTCCGCATCGTCGGGCGCGGACGCTGACGACGACGACAACACACAGGACAACCCCGGCAAGGACAACCCCGGCACTGAGGAGAAGAAGCCGGCCCGGCGCGGCCGGCGCGGTGGCGCTGGTCGCAGCCGCGCGAAAACGACGGGCACGGCCAAGGCCTCCGAAGAGAAGACGGAGCAGCCGAAAGCGTCCGAGACGGCGAGCGCTGCGGAACCGGCGACGCCCAGCCGCACGCGTCGCGGGCGGCGCGGCGGCGCGGGTCGCAAGAAGCCGTCTGAGACTAAGGCGACCGAAGAGGCCACACCAACACCTAGTCGCGCCAGGGCGAGGCCGGCGGCTTCGGACGCCACATCGGTGTCCGAGCTGCAGGGTTCGCTATCAGCGATCGAGAGCCGGCTGGCGGGGATCGAGCAGCAGCCCACGGGCGAACGCCCGCGGCTCGGCATCTTCGTCGACGTGCCCAACATCATGTACGCCGCCGAGCGCCTGCGCGCGAAGCTCGACTTCGGCAAGGTGCTCGAGTTCATCACGAACGGCCGCGAGCTGGTGCGCGCGAGCGCCTACGCGCCGATCAGCGACGACCCGGACGAACGCCTGGAGACGCAGAAGTTCGTCCAGCCGTTCGTCGACCACGGCTACCGCATCGTCACCAAGCCCCTGAAGCGCTACGCCGACGGCTCCGTCAAGGCGAACTTCGACGTAGAGCTGGCGATCGATGTGATGACGATGTCCGACCGGCTCGATATCGTCGCGCTCGTCTCCGGCGACGGCGACTTCCGGCGGCTCGTCGAGCTGGTCGAGAGCAAGGGCGTGCGAGTCGAGGTCGTCGCGTTCGGGCAGAGCACCGCGGCCGAGCTGCGCGCCGTCGCGGACCGCTACATCGACCTGAGCGAGCACGTCAAAGAGCTGCGCGTCTAGTGACCAACGCCCCGGATGGCGCAGGCGCGCCGCAGCTCCTGATCGCAGAGGACTACCCGGACTTCCGGAAGCGACTCCTCGCGCTGCTCGAGCCGCTCGAGCTCTCGTGCATCGCCGTCGGTAATGGCCGCCAGGCGATCGAAGTCTTGCAAGACCTGTCGCAAGACCTGCACCTGCTGATCACCGACATGGACATGCCCGTGAACACCGGCTGGGAGGTCATCGCCTCGGCGCGCGAGCACCGGGGCGAAGAGCTTCCGATCATCATGCAGACGGGCGAGGCTCGCTACACGTACGTGAAGCGCCGCGCGGGCGAGTTCGGCATCGTGCTCATCGACAAGCTGGACGTAGACGTCCAGCTTGTGCCCGCCGTGCGCGACGCGCTGGGGCTCTAGGGTAGGGCGGAACCGAAGTGGGGCTACTTTCGTCTAGCAGGAGACACGCACTGCATAGTCGAAAGGAAGACTCCTTGACGCATCTCACCCAACATCACTCGTTCCGATCCCGCGGGAGAACGTTGCTCCTGCTTGCCGTACCGTTCCTCGCCGCACTCGCGATCGCCTGCGGCAGCGACAGCGAGGCGGACGGCGAGGCGACACCAACACCGACACCGGTTGCCACGGAACTGCCTGATGACGCCGCGCCGGAGCTCGATACTGCGGACCGGCCGCCCACGCTTACCGTGCGCGCCGGCGACGCATCGGTCGACGCCGCGCTGGGGACGTTCTGCTGGGCCGGCCTCTGCGCCGACGCCTTCGCGCCGATTACGCCGGCGCAGCCGTTCGTCGTGCAGGCCGGCGAGCTCGTCGGGACGTTGGATGCAGAGGCGATCGAAGAGGTCTCTACGACGGCCTGGCCGGCCTCCAGTTCGCAGAGCCAAGTGATCTGCACAGCATCGGACGGCGAGGAGGCGCCAGGTGGCCCGATCTGTGCTGAGGGCGAGCAGCTCCTGGGTTGGCCGGGCGTCAGCGGCGAGAGCGTCGCGCTAACCTCGACCGCTGATGGCGCGTCAGTGGCGCTCGACATCTCGACGCTGGAGCCAGACACCTACGTCGTGTCGATCTTCGTGCGCTTCGCCTCGGGTGGCGACGCCTCGTACGGCGTGCTGCTGGAGGTTGGGAGCTAGGCCTTCGCCACCTCGCGAACCCGCTTCTTCGCCAGCTTCGCGTAGTCAGCGACCGACTCGATGAGCGCCCAGCGCCGGTCGTTGCGCTCGGCGGCGACGGCGAGCGTGCCGGCTCCGCCGAAGGGGTCCAGCAGCAGTTCGCCCGGCTCCGACGCGATGAGCACCGCGCGCTCGACGACGGCGAGCGGCTTCTGCGACGGATGGGCGCCGTTGACGCGCTCGCCGCGCGGCGTGACGGGGAACTCCCAGACGTTGCGCATCTGCTTGCCGCCGTTGATCTCCTTGGCGTCCCAGTAGTTGAACGTCCACTTCTTGGCGCGCTTGGGCGTCTCGTTCACGGCCCAGATGATCTGCTCGGTGCTCTCCGCCAGCATGCGGGCGGTGATGTTGGGCTGCGCGTTCGGCTTGAACCAGATGATCGAGTTGAGGATGCGCCGCTCCAGCACGTGACCGAGCAGGAAGCCCAGCAGGTAGATGTTGTGGAACGTGCCGAAGACGAGGATGTTGCCGTTCGGCTTGACGACTCGAC
>JBBDNH010000304.1:0-11535 GCA_040877745.1 Dehalococcoidia bacterium | reverse complement strand
CCCGCGCTGCCTGTCGACACGCACGTGCACCGGGTCGCCAAACGGCTCGGGCTGGTCGGGGAGAAGTCGACCGCGGAGCAGGCGCACGAGCTGCTGGAGCCGATGCTGAAGCCGGAGCAGGTCTACCCGTTCCACATCCAGCTGATCAAGCACGGCCGCCGGACGTGCTCCGCCCAGCGCCCGAAGTGCCCGGCGTGCCCGCTGCGCGCCGGCTGCCCTTCGGCGGAGACGTTCTTGCGCGCGTAACCCTCGCTACTTCTGCGCAAGCACCATCATGCGCGGGCTGTGCATGCTCAGCGGCTGGCCATCGAATCCGCCCCAGGTACGCACCACCGAGAGACCGGCCCGGCGGAGCATCGCCGCAAGCTCCGTGAACGTGTAGAGCCGCAGCGAATGGCTCTGCACCGTGCGCTTGCCGTCCTTCGACACATGGATCCAGTCGACGTCGTTGCGGCCGGTCTCGATGTGATAGCGCCGCCGCTCGAGCATGTAGGCGCCGTCCGGCAGCTCGCGCCAGTCGCTGTCGGAGTAGACGCGCATGAGCCAGTCGTGGTTCATCGTGTCGATGAAAAAGCGCCCGCCCGGCTTGAGCGCGCGCGCCACGCCGTTCAGCACGCGCTGGTCCTCCTCCTCGTTCTCCAGGTAGCCGAACGATGTGAAGCAGTTCGACACCGCGTCGAAGCGCGCGCGGCCTGGTATCTCGCGCATGTCCGCGTGAACGAACTCGACGTCGACCTGCGCGTCGCGGGCGGCGCGTTTCGCAAGCCTGATGTGGTACGGCGATAGATCGAGCCCGGTGACGCGCAAGCCGCGCTTGGCCAGCGGCACGCTGTGCCGTCCCCAGCCGCAGCACAGGTCAAGCACGCGCGCGCCTTCCGGCAGCTCCAGCGCTCCGACGATGAAGTCGGCCTGCTGGTCGGCGCGCTGCGCCTCCTCCTCGGGCGTGCTCGTCGGACGCGGCCCGCCCTGATAGAAGAGGTCGTGGTAATCGCGTTCGAACAGCGACTTATACCAGGGCTTGCCCTGAGCCCTGCCGAAGGGCTTCTGTCGTGCCATGGCAATCTCCTTTCGAGGACAACGCAACCGGCCCGCTGCTTGGTGGGCAGCGGGCCGGCCGAGATGCTCTCCGAGAAAGCGCGATCAGTCGCCCGCTGCCGAGTGGAGCAGCCCTACCAGCATCAGGCGAATAATGCAGCGCTCGTTCATAGTTGCTCCGTGATACCAGAGGGTAGGGGAGTTGTCAATCCGCGATCTGTCATGCTGAGCGGAGCGAAGCATCTCCGTGCGAACTGCTCGCGGGGTATCCGACATGGGCGAAATCGTCCTGGGGCGAGAGGATTCTTCGCTACGCTCAGAATGACACCGTGGTTTGGCGGGCTCTCCTTGCCCGGCTCGAAGGCCCTGTCATGCTGATCGAAGCGAAGCATCTCCGTGCAGGAGAGTTCTCCAGCGGAAGACGATCGTGCTTAAGGGCCGGACAGACCTGAAGGTCTGTCCCTACGAGGCCAAGGGAGTGAGTTCCCCTTGTGGACATTCCTCCTAGGGCAGGCTCTCCTCGCCCATTCCAGACTGCCTGTCATGCTGAGCGAAGCGAAGCATCTTCGTGCGAGCTGTAGCGGGATATCCGACATGGGCGAAATCGTCCTGGGGGCGAGAAGATTCTTCGCTGCGCTCAGAATGACACCGTGGTTTGGCTGGCTCTCCTTGCCCGGCTCGGAGACGCGCCGATATACTCGATCATCTAGCGAACGAGGCGAGATCGTGGTTCGAGTCGGCATCCTGAACGTCACCGGCTATATGGGGGCCGAAGCTGCGCGCCTGCTGCACGGCCATCCCGAGCTTGAGCTCACGTCGGTCACCGGTCGCAGCGAAGCGGGCAAGCCGCTGGGCGAGGTGTTCCCGCACCTGGCGACGCTCGGGCTCACGGTGGAGGCCGAGCTGGGCGAGGTCGACGCCGTGGTCTCGGCGCTGCCCCACGGCGCCAGCGCCGAAGCGCTCCTGCCGTACATCAAGCGCGGACTCCCGGTCGTCGACCTGAGCTCCGACTTTCGCCTCAAGAAGGTCGAGGAGTACGAGCGCTTCCACGGCAAGCACCCGGCGCCGGAGCTGCTCGCGAAGGCCGTCTTCGGCATTCCGGAGCTGCACCGCGACGAGCTCACCAGCGCGAAGATCGTCGCGAACGCGGGCTGCCATTCGGCCGCCGCGATCCTGGGACTCGCGCCGGCGGTGCAGGCCGGCCTCATCGATGGCGACATCGTGGTCGATAGCAAGACCGGGCTCTCGGGCGCGGGCCGCAGCCTGAAGCTCGGCTCGCACTTCTCCGAGGTGAACGAGTCCGTCGCCGCGTACGGCTTCGATGGCCACTACCAGCAGCCGGAGATGACGCAGGAGCTGGGTGCGCTCTGGGAGGCGCCGCCGCCGCGCATCGCGTTCGTGCCGCACCTGGTGCCGATCACGCGCGGCATCATGGTGACAGCCTACGCGGCGCCGCGCGAAGACGCGGTCGTTCTCGGCAACCTCACCGAGCACCTGCGGAAGCTCTACGCGGACTTCTACACGAGCTCGCCGTTCGTGCACGTCGCGGATGCGCCGCCGGGCACCAAGCAGACCGTTGGCAGCAACCACTGCCTGATCTACCCGACGTACGACGAGGCGGCGCGCCGCTTCATCATCGTGAGCTGCCTCGATAACCTCGGCAAGGGCGGCGCGGCGCAGGGGATCCAATGCCTGAACCTGATGCTTGGCCTGCCGGAGACCGCGGGGCTGACCGCGCTCCCGCTCTATCCGTAGCCCCATGGAAGGCCTGATCGATGTGCCGGACGGCACGATCACGACGCCGCTCGGCTTCTCCGCCGGAGTAACCGCGGCCGGCATCCGCGAGGACCGGCCCGACCGCTACGATCTGTCGCTCCTGATGTCGGAGACGCGCTGCGCGGCGGGCGCGGTGTATACCACGCATCGCTTTCCGGGCGCGTCGTTGCGCCTGTCGCGGGGGCACCTGGCCGACAACCACGCGCAGGCGCTCGTCGTGAACACCGGCGTCGCGAACGCGTTCACAGGCGAGCAAGGCATTCGCGACGCGGAGGAGGTGGCGCGGCTCGTCGCGCGGAAGCTCGGCGTCGCCGTGGAGGACGTGGTCTTCGCCAGCACCGGCGTCACCGGCTGGCTGCTGCCGATGGACCGCATCCGCGCGGGGATCGGCGCGATCCAGCTTTCGCGCGAGGCCGGCGGCGACCTCGCGCACGCGATCATGACGACGGACACGGTGGCCAAGCAGGCCGCCGTTCGCTTCGACTACGCCGGTGTCACGTACAGCGTCGGCGGCGCGGCGAAGGGCTCGGGGATGATCAACCCGAACATGGCGACGATGCTCGCCTTCCTGACGACGGATATGGCGGTCGACCCGGCCGTCATGCCGGCCCTCGTTCGCAGCACCGCGGACGTCTCGTTCAACCAGCTCACGATCGACAACGAGACCAGCCCCGACGACATGATGTTGCTGCTGGCGAACGGCGCGGCGGGCGGCGAGGCGATCGGCGAAGGACACGCCGCGCTGCCGCTGCTCGCGGCGGCCGTCGAGCGCGTGGCGACGACGCTCACGCGCAAGCTCGCGCGTGACGGCGAGGGCGCCACGAAGCTAATCGAGGTACACGTCACCGGCGCGGCGACGCTGATCGACGCGCGGCGCGCGGCCAAAGCCGTCGCCGGTTCGATGCTGCTCAAGGCCGCGATCTTCGGGAACGACCCCAACTGGGGCCGCGCGCTCGACCCCATCGGCTATAGCGGGATCGAGGCGGAAGAGGGGCGCATTACGCTCTCAACCCAGGGTGTCGAGACGTACCGCGGCGCGCCGGTCGCCTACGACGAAGCCGCGTTGCGCGCAGCGCTCGAGAGCGAAGAGGTGCGCATCGAGATCGACCTCGGTGCGGGCGGGGAGAGCGCCGTGGCGTGGGGCTGCGACCTGACGCCGGAGTACGTGCGCATCAACGCCGAGTACACGACATAATGTCCATCACGGTCATCAAGATCGGCGGCAGCACGCTCGGCCGCCACGATACGTCGTTGGATGACATCGCCGCGCTCCACGCCGAAGGGCGTCGCTTCGTCATCGTGCACGGCGGTGGCGCGACGATCGGCGAGTGGCAGGCGCGCCAGGGCGTCGAGCCCCGATTCCATCGGGGCCTGCGCGCCACCGACGCGCCCACGCTGGAGATCGTCGTCGCGGTCCTCGCCGGGCTCGTGAACAAGCGCCTCGTCTCGGAGCTGCAGGCGCGCAGCGCCCGCGCCCTCGGCCTATCGGGCGCGGACGCGGCCATCTTGCGCGCGCGCCGCTACGACCCTGAGCTGGGCTACGTGGGCGAGGTCGCGGGCGTCGACGCCGCGGCGCTGCGGTCGATCGCCGAAGGGGGCGCTATCGTCGTCTTCGCGCCGATCGCCGTCGAAGTCGAGGGCGAGGTGGTGAAGGCGCAGCTCCTGAATGTAAACGCGGACACCGCCGCGGGCGAGATAGCGGCAGCGTTGCCGGCCGAGCAGCTCGTCTTCCTGACCGACGTCGCCGGTGTGCTCGACGAGTCCGGCGGCCTGCGCGAGCGCCTGAGCGCTGACGAAGCGAGGGACCTCCTGCAGGGCGATAGCGTCTCGGGCGGGATGATCCCGAAGCTAGAGGCTGCCCTTCGCGCGAACGAAGCCGGCGTCCCGACGGTCATCGCGGACGGGCGCGAGAAGGGCGCCCTGCGGTCGATTCTGAGCGCCGGGGCATCGATTGGCACGCGCATCGGCTGAATGGCGTTCATGTTTTTTCGCGATTTGTGCCGTCGTAGGCTTGATAGCCGTTGAAATGCAGTTGAGTGTTTGCTAAAATAAGCGCCTGAACATCGTGCACATGCGTGCTGGGGTTGGCGCGAGAAGGAGGCCGACATCATGGTGAAGCCTGAAACGCTGGAGATGCTCCGAAAGGAATCCGCCGGCGAAGACCTGGACCTGTCCTGGCTGGACTCGCCCGCCGCCGAGCGCGGCCTGCGCGTCACCGGCGGCAAGCGCGGCCTGACGCTGGAGGACATCTCAGTCGGGACGTACGGCAACCCGCCGGAGACCACGCGCAACCAGAGCGGCCGCATGCGCGGCTCCGCCCCGCGACCCGACGCGCAGAACCTGGCCAAGCACTGGATGGTGAAGTCGGAGTCGTGGTCGGACTCGGCCATGATGCTCTACGAAGAAGCCCTCCAGCGTCAGTGGAGCTCGGCCACGGACGTCCCGTGGGAGGAGATGCCCGAGCTGGACGAGGACCTGGAGCTGGCGATGTCCCAGCTCTGCACGTTCCTCACCCAGGTCGAGTTCATCGCCGGCGACGTGCCCGGCAAGTTCGCCCCCAACATCAGCGCGGACCACTTCGAGACCGGCCTCTTCCTCGCCTCGCAGATCATGGACGAGGCGCGCCACCTGGACGTCTTCCGCAAGCGAGCGCTCTCGAACGGCATCGGCCTGCTGCAGGCCGGGCCGGGCGCGCTTGGCCTGCTCACCGCGGAGAGCTTCGTGGATATGACCGCCAGCCTCCACCTGGTCGGCGAGGGCTTTGTGCAGTCGATGTTCCGCATGGGCGAGCTGATCGCTCACAGTGAGGTCGACAAGAAGATCTTCCGCCTGGCTGCACAGGACGAGAGCCGCCACGTCGCGTTCGGCGTGATGCACATGAAGCACCTACTGGACACCGAGCCCGAGCGGCGTGAGGAGGTGCACACCTACCTCGACCGCATGGAGGGCCAGGTAGGCGCTGGGTCGACCCAGGCGGGCCTGACTGGCGGTGGCGAAACCAGCGAAGCGCTGGCCATCCTGCTGGGAGGCGGCAAGGACGAAACGCGCCTGAACGAGGGCTACCAGAAGCTGATGGCCGTCCGCCGGAAGCAGTTCAACGAATACCTGCACCGGCTGGAAGTCGTCGGTCTGGGCGACCGGCGCGACCGGCTGCCGGAGCGCGTCAAGGCGTTCCTTAGCGACGTCGCGTAACGACCAACGCATAGCGAGCGATACCCGCTGACGGCGACCACACGTGGCGCCGTCAGTGTGCCTCAGGGCGGAGGCGAGGAGGAGACAAAGTATGGCATCGAACACGGACCTGGCCAAGCAGTACGTCGCCGCGCAGCAAGCGAGGAACTTCGACGAATTGGTCACGCTGCTCTCAGACGACGTCGAACTGAACATGCCCATGGTGGGCAAGGTTGAAGGCAAGGCAGCCGTCGAGGAACGTCTGCGCAACCAGCCCGGCGGTGGCGGACAGGTTGAGATCAGCTGGTCCGACCCCGAGGAAGAGGGCGAGGCCGTCCGCGTCGTCGGCACGGGCGCGCCGTTCGGGCCGATCAACCTCGTACTCAGCTTCAACGGCAGCCAGCAGATTGCCAAGATCGATGTCGCAATCGGCCGCAACGGCGGCGGCTTCCAGCCGCCGCCCCTGAACATGTCGTGGGCGAAGGCTCCCACAGAACGCCCGCCCTCGCTGCCGAAGGACCTTGGGCCGGAGGGCTTCACCCTGGCCAAGGCCGACGCCGGCTCCTACGGCTGGGCGCCCGACCACTGGCCGTACCAGAACGACACCCCGCGTGGCGCATGGCCCGCGCCCCCGTCCATGCGCGGCCTGGCCGCTCCATATACCATCTACGAGAAGCACGAGGTCTGGGCGGACAACGCCGCCGACCTCTACGAGCTCGCTATCCGCGAGCGCTGGATCCCGGCCACCGAGATCTCCTGGGGTTCGATCGAACCCATCGAGGAGCACACAGAAGCAGCTCTGGACCAGCTCTTCACGAACATCTCCGAGCAGCAGTACAACTCCAACCAGATGCTCATGGGCTGGCTCATGCAGATCTCGTACGGCTTCCACGAAGTGAAGCTCTACCTGGCCACCGAGGTCTTCGACCTGGCGCGCCATACCGAGGCCTTTCGCAAACGCGCCCTCTCAAACGGAGGCGGCCTGGGTGTGCAGATGCCGGGCTTCATGCACCGCACGGTATACGCCGCCTTCAAGTTCACCGAGCTGATTACCTACATCAACATCCTGCGCGGCTCGTTCACGCTGGCGCTCTGCGAATGGGGCGACAAGCTCGGCCGGTCGCAGGCCGACAGGCAGCTCTTCGATAACACAGCGAACGACCTGCGACGCCACCTCGCTTACGGCGTCGACCACCTCAAGCACTACATCCGGTACTCGCCTGAGAACCACGACCGCGTCGCCACCTGGCTGACGCGCGGCGAAGCGATGATGGCCGCCGACCTCGGGCGCGACAAGCCGCTCCGCGAGGCGCTCATCCTTGCGCTAGGCGATACGGTGGAGGAAGGCAAGGCGCGCCTGAAGGAGCTGCGCCAGGCCCAGCTGCAGAAGTACCTTCTCACGCTGGAGGCTGCCAGCATCTACAACCACGCCGAGAACGTCAACCGCGCGCTCAACAACGTCATCGAGAACCCGTAGTCCCGAAGCCCGTGCGTTAGGCCATCCTTCGCGTGAAGGATGGCCTGCCGTTTGTGTAGCGCGTTCGGATTGCTGTACGATCGCCCTAGTCGCGAAGGCGACGCTTGCCTATGACGTTCCGCTTCCAGCCGTCTGAAGAAGGGGACGACGACCTCGGGCCGCCGCCCGGGCCGTTCCAGTTCCGGCGCAGACCTCGCTTCCGGATGCCCGGCGGTCTCATGCGCTGGGGCGTCGTCCTGGCGGTGCTGATCATCCTCTTCATCGTCCTCAATGTCATCAAGGGCATCTACGCGGACTGGCTCTGGTTCGATAGCATCGACTACCTGTCCGTGTACCGCGTGCGTATCGTCACGCGCATCTGGCTCTTCTTCGCCGGGGCCGGTGTGTTCCTGGCGTTCTTCGGCGCGAACGTGATCCTGGCGCTGCGCGCGCCGTCCGGCGCCAGCGGCGCTGGCGGCGGCATCAGCTCGCTCTCGCTTCCGGACTTCGAACCCGCCGCAATCGGCCGCATTACGGTCATCGCGACGGTTGCGGCATCGTTGTTCCTGGCGGTCATCTTCGGCACGCAGGCGGCCAGCCAGTGGGACAACATCCTGCTGTTCATCAACAGCGAATCGTTCGGGGTGACGGAACCTGCGTTCGACAAGGACCTCGGCTTCTACGTCTTCCGGCTCCCCGCGCTGAACTTCATCCTTGGCTGGTCGATGGGCGCAGCCGTGCTCACGACGGTCGTCGCCGGCGGCATCTATGCGTTCCGCATGCTCCTGGGCGGCTTCTCGATGAACGCACCGGCCGTCGCGCGGCCGCACATCTCGCTGCTGCTCATCGTTGTCCTCGGCCTGTTCGTGTGGCGCTACTGGCTGAGCCGCTACGGGCTGGTGTACTCGGACCGGGGCGCGGCCTTCGGCGCCAGCTTCACCGACATGAACGCCCAGTTGCCCGTGATCTACGTCCTGATGGCACTCGCGACGCTGACCGCGCTGGCGATCCTGCTGAGCGTGTTCCGGCGCGGCCTGCTCTTCCTCCCACTGGGCGCCGCCGCCATCTGGGTGGTCGCCGCCATCGTCGGCGGGCTGATCTACCCGGCCACTGTGCAGCGCTTCACGGTGGAGCCGAACGAGCTCGCCAAGGAGCGTGAGTTCATTCAGCGCAACATCGACGCCACGCGCGCCGCCTACGGCCTCGATCAGATCGACGTCCGCCCGTTCCTTGCGCGCGAGTTCGTGACCGAAGCAGAGATCGAGGCGAACCCCGAGACGATCCGGAACATCCGCCTCTGGGACAGCCGGCCGCTGCTCCAGACGCTGGACCAGCTGCAGGAGATCCGGCCGCTCTACGACTTCGTCGATGTCGACGTCGACCGCTACATGATCGACGGCCAACTGCGACAGGTGATGCTGTCGGCGCGCGAGCTCAACCAGGCGAATCTGGAAGCCGACAGCCGTTCGTGGGTGAACCGCCGCCTGAAGCTGACGCACGGCTTCGGGATCGCGCTGCTGCCCGTGAACGAGGTCGTCGGCGAGGGGCTGCCGACGTTCTTCGTCAGCGGCATCCCGACGGACGGCGTCCTCGAGTTCGACGGCGCGGACACGGAGCCGGTCATCGAGCAGCCGCGGGTCTACTTCGGGGAGCTGCCCGACGAGTACGTCATCATCGATTCAAACGAAGAGGAGTTCGATTACCCGACCGGCGAAACGGATGCGACGACCGTCTACGATGCCGGCGGCGGCGTGAAGCTGAACTCGTTCCTGCGGCGCATCGTCTACGCGTGGGAGTTCGCCGACACGGACATCCTGATCAGCGACGCCTTGAGCGATGACAGCCGCCTGCTCTACCGGCGCAACGTCCGCGAGCGCGTGGAGTCCATCGCGCCGTTCCTGCGCCTGGACGCGGACCCGTACCTGGTGATCGCGGACGGCCAGCTCTTCTGGATGCTCGACGCATATACCCACACGGACCGCTATCCGTACTCCACCCGCTTCGGGGACCTGAACTACATCCGCAACAGCGTGAAGGTCGTCGTCAACGCCTACGACGGCAGCACGACGTTCTACGTCCTGGACCAGGACGATCCCATCGTGAAGGCCTACGCGGGCATCTATACGGACCTGTTCACTCCCTTCGAGGAGATGCCCGCTGCGTTGCAGGACCACATCCGCTATCCGGAGGACCTCTTCAACGTGCAGACGCAGCTCTACCGCCGCTACCACCTCGAGGACGCGGACGTCTTCTTCCTCGGCGAAGCATACTGGGACATCCCCACGGAGAAGTTCATCGACCAGGAGCAGCCGCTGGAGCCGTACTACGTGATCATGAACCTACCGGGCGAGGTTGAGGAGGAGTTCGTCCTCATGCTGCCGTTCCGCCTGCGCGGCGAGCGGCGCAACACCATCGCGTGGCTGGCTGCCCGCTCCGACGGCGACCAGTACGGCCATCTCGTCTCGTTCCGCTTCCCGACCGACTCGCTCGTGCTCGGCCCGTCGCAGGTCGAGTCGCGCATCGACCAGGACACGACGATCTCGCAGCAGCTCAGCCTCTGGAACCAGGCCGGCTCGCAGGTGATCCGCGGCAACCTGCTCATGATCCCGATCGGGGAGGGCAACCTCTTCGTCGAGCCGATCTACCTCCAGGCCACCAGCGGCCGCCTGCCCGAGCTGAAGCGCGTCGTCGTCGCGAACGGCAACCAGATCGCGATGGAGGAGACGCTCGACCGCGCGCTCGAGGTCGTCCTCGGCCGTGCGCCGCCCAGCACCCCGACGATCGACGATGGGATCATCCCGACGCCGCAGGCAACGCCCGCGGAGGGCGAGACGCCGCTACCGACGTCGACGCCGCAGCCCACGCCGGCCGTGTCCGGCGACGTGGACGAGCTGATCCAGCAGGCGAACGCGTCGTTCCTGCGCGCGCAGCAACTGCTGCAGCAGGGCGACTTCGCCGGCTACGGCGAGGAGATCGAGCAGCTGGAGGAGATCCTCCAGCGCCTGGCAGAACTATCGGATCTGGCGGAATAGGCTAGGAAGAAGCCGCCGTCCGTTCGCCCAGCGCCTCGCGCAGGTGGCGGGCCTGCCAGAGGTGCTCCAGATCGTGCTGGCTCTGTTCCCGGGCCAGCTGCGTAATGCTCACCGGGCCCAGATACGGGTGCAGGCCCGAACGCTCCCAGTCGTACGCGGCCGGGCCCCAGAGCAGGCTCACCGAGCGGTGGCGCAGGTGGCCGAACTCCTCCAGCACGTCGTAGAGGTCGACCTCGCGGTAGTCACGCTCCAGCACGAGCGCGTCGGCGTCGAACGCGGCGATGCGCGGCTCGTCCTCCGTGACGATCAGCTCCAGTGACTCGACGAAGTGCCGCTCGCAGTCGCGCAGGTGGGCGGCGATCTCCTTGAGCGACATCGCGTCGTCCGAAGGCCGCCAGCGCAGGCCGTCCTCATCCAGGCCCCACAGCTGCGATTCGAGCTCGTGCGCCGCCTCGCGCAACGCCTTCAGCAGCCAGCGCGTCTCATCGCCCTCAGAGTCGAAGCGCGGCGACATGGCAGCGCTATTGTAGCATGGTCGTGGAAGCGATCCGTGGGACAGGCTTTAGCCTGTTGGGCGGTGAGTGAAGCAAGTTGCGTGGGACAGGCTTTAGCCTGTCGGGCCGGTCAGCCTGAAGGCTGACCCGCGCATTTAGATTGCGGGACAGGCTCTAGCCTGTCATATGTTGGTCGGGTTGAAATCTGACCCACGAAGAATGACCACCTCATTCGACGCCCTGTGCGCGCGCGTGCGCCGCTGCTACGCGTGCAGCTCCATGAACCACGTCCACGTCCTCGGCGACGTGAACGGCCCGCGCGACGCCGGCGTGCTCTTCGTCGCGGAGGCGCCGGGACGGCTGGGCGCCGCGCGCACGGGCATCCCGATGACCTCCGACGTCACCGGGCGCCGCTTCCACGCCTTCCTCGCCGAGGCGGGGCTCGTTCGCGCGCGCGTCTTCATCACGAACTCGGTGCTCTGCAACCCGCTCGCGACGAACGGCAACAACCGTCGCCCGAAGGCCCGCGAGGTCGCCGACAACCACATCTTCGAACACGTCCGCCCCGCAG
>JBBDNH010000303.1:0-2109 GCA_040877745.1 Dehalococcoidia bacterium | reverse complement strand
CCGTCCGAGGTGGCCGGCCACGCGGCCGCCGAGCGCGAGCAGCCGCCCGCGCTCGCTGGGCAGCACCGGCTCGACGAGCGAGGCGCCGTGCTGGAAGAGCTGCCGGACGTCGGCCCAGCTCGCGTCGCCGACAGCGCCGGCGAGGGCGAGGAACGGCGCCCGGTCCTCGCGCTCGAGCGCGCCGAAGACGTACGCCGCAGAGTCGAGGCAGTCGTTCGCGAGCTCGTAGGAGCGCTCGGCGACCCCTTCGATGAGCGACGTGAGGCGCGCGAGCTGCTCCATGCTGAGCAGCGGCAGCAGGCCCGGCCCGGACGCGAAGAACATGGATGCGAGCGAGATCGACTTCCAGTGGCCGCGGTAGAGATGCCGGCCGAGCATCGCCCACTCCGTGAGCTGATGCTCGTCCAGGTAGCGCACGACGCGCGGCCCGGCGCGGAAGTACGCGCCGGCGACGACGGACGAGTGCTCCGCGAGATCGCGGCCGGCGTGCACCCAGCGCCGGAACGCGGCGGGCGTCAGCAGGCCGACAACCTCCGGGCTGACGCGGAAGTACTCCGCGGCGGCCTCCCACGACCGCAGCGAGTGCTCGGCCAGCGTCACGCCTTCCTCGGCCCACGAGCGGAGGTCGGCGGCCGACAGCTTGGGGCGCAGCGCATCGAGCGCGTGGCGGAACTCGTCCGGCAGCGAGGCGTTGTGATTCGCCAGCTTGCGCTCGGCCTCGGTAACGAAGCTCTGAAAGCTCATCGCACGGGTATTGTAGCGGAGGTAGGAGGGAGGGAGTGCTGTTCTAGGGTACGATCTCCATCGTCATGACTCGCGAGAGATCGCACTGCTCTGGCGGTGTAGTGTTGCAGCCGTTGAACTCACCAACGACGCGAAACGAGCCAGGCGGGACCGGTGAGCCTTCCCTGTCGAGCTGATCCCATAGCGCCCAGCCGATCACGATGAGGCGGCCCGGAGGAAGGAGCATCCCCTTCGCCGGGTCTGTCAAGAGTACATTGTAATCCCATCGCCAGACTGTGCGAGCAACTCGGTCGTCAACTGCTAAGCTTCTTCGAAAGGCACCCCGGCGGGTGATGGTCTCCCCATTGCAATTGATGACGGTGAGCACGATGCGCACTCCTTCACCAACCTCATAGCGTAGCCTCTCGGTCAGAAGCCTCGCCGCAAGGCCTTCGTCTCTGTCGGAACACGTTGCGACCATGCGAGCCTCTGTCTGAAGGATCACGAGCGCGTCTAGGCTATCGATGAAAAGGTCGTACGCTAGATTGGCGCGGTACAGACACGAAGACTTCGGCAGGTATCCAGCCTCGTCCTGCAGCACCAGAGATGCGTCGACACTGTTGGTACGGCCGTCGCAGTTGGCGTCTCCAGTGGGGAAGACGTGGCCGGCATGCGCCGGCCGCGCGAGCAGTACGGTGCCCGCACCGAGCACAATCAGAAACGCATGTAGGGTGAGCAATCTCATTGTAATCCGCCTGCGAGTTTCAGAGTCAGCCTACGCCGGGAGTGCCGTACGGTCAACCCGGAGCGTTTTCAGTCGCGCAGGAGCTACCGGAGTCCGTCGCCCGCTCACCGTCCGCTTCGTTCGACATGAGCCTCCCGCCCAACCGCGCACCTCACTCCCGCCGCGCGGCGTTCTCCCTCACCCCAACCGGCCCTCCAGTGAGGAGCTGCGCGCGGCTCGCCCCTCTCCCGCTGGCGGGAGAGGGGACAGGGGTGAGGGTCGCACCAGCGACAAGCGACCAGCTACCAGCGACCCTCAGTCCCACCACGCGCTGTTCTCCGGCGGGCGGTACTGGCTCTGCGGGGCCGTGGCCGGCTGCGGGACGATGGCCGGGTCGACCTTGGGGCGCGTGGGATCGTCGTAGTGGTGGAAGCGCACCTCGCCGGTCTCGGTGTCCAGGACGGCGCAGGAGAGCTGGAAGCCGTTGCGATGGTCGCGCGGCTCGCCGGCGGAGCCGGGGTTGATCACGAGCGACCGCCCGACGGGCAGCGCCATGTGGTAGTGCGTGTGGCCGAGCACGATGAAGTCGGCGTCGATGCGGGCGAGCTTCTGGAGGTTGGGGCTGTTCGGGTAGAGGTACTCGTCGTGCGGGTCGAACGGGC
>JBBDNH010000302.1:0-2115 GCA_040877745.1 Dehalococcoidia bacterium | reverse complement strand
CCATCGTCGTAAGCGCGGAGCAGGCCGGCAAGGCGTTCGAGCTGCCCGTCCGAGGCAGGGTTCTCGAAGAATTGGATACAGGTGAAGTAGAGGGTAAGGGCGAGGTCATCGATCCGGGGTCGATAACCCATGTAATCGAAGTCGGTCACGAAGACGAGCTGCGAGTCGCGGAAGAACACGTTGTTGTCCCAGAGGTCGCCGTGTGCGAGAACGGCTGGGAGATCATCCTTGTGTTGGCGTTCGGCGCTGGAGAGGAAGCGGCCGAGCTCCTCAGCGTCCGCTGCAAGGTGGGGACCGTTGTTCGGCAGACCCGATTGGCGGATGCGCCTGACGCCGCGGAGTGTCGTCTCCAGCGCATCATCGGCTGAGATGTAGTTGGCGAACCGAGGACGGCGACCGGCCTCACCGATCTCAAGATTCGCGAGGGCGTTGTGCATCGCTCCAAGCGTGCATAGGCCCGTGGTTAGCTGCTCCCAAGTCTTCATGTAAGCGTCGTGTTCGACGTACTGCTCGACCTCTACGAGACGACCATCGACTTCGATCCACGGCCGTCCGTCCAGCGTTCTTACAAGACCGCCGCACGGTACGCCCGCCGCGGCGAGATAGTGCCGAACACGATGAATCTCGTTCAGCCTCTCAGGCGTGACGTGCGGCCGGTACACCCGGACGACGTGGTACTCGTCCTGGCCGATTCGAACGTTGAGGTTCGAGGAACCGCCGAGATCGATCTGCCGGTCACCCGCAGCGATGCCGTAATCGGCGGACACGACCTCGATCAGGCGCTGGGAGACAGTTGCACGCAGCCCGCGCGCGCCTCCTCCGGCGTCGTCGTTCGATGGATGCATATCCGAGCCGCTCATGGCTGTTAGGCTACGCACCCTCCCAGGTCACGTCCCCGCACAGGTCGGCCGGGTGCTCGCGCGAGGCGAAGACAGCGTACTCGCGCTTCGAGTCGCCGATGCGGCCGTCGTCGCCGTGGCCGGGGTGGACGACCGTATCGTCCGGCAGCTCGAACAGCCTGCTTGTGATCGAGCGGATCTCCTCCTGCAGGTCTTGTGGCTGGTTCGTGCGGCCGGGGCCGCCGGGGAAGAGCGTGTCGCCGCTCATCAGCCGGTTCCCGACGAGGAGGCAGACGCTCCCCGGCGTGTGGCCGGGCGTGTGGATCACGCGTACCCGCAGGTCGCCCACCTCGATCTCGTCGCCGTCGCTGAGCGTGCCGTCGACGTGCTCCTCGTAGGGCTTGCGGTCGGCCTCATGGCAGGCGACCGGCGCGCCCGTGGCCGATTTCAGCGCCGCGATGCTCGCCCAGTGGTCGGGGTGGCGATGCGTGACGGCGATGCGCACGACCTTCCCGCCGCTCAGCTCCCCCAGGAGCTGTTCGGCGTCCTGGGGCGAGTCGACGATCAGCGCGTCGCCCAGCTCCCGGTCCTGGATCAGGTAGGCGTTGTTCCCGAACGAGCCGAGCGGCCCGGCCTTGACGAGCCGCAGGCGGCCCTCTTCGTATGTGTCCATGGCCTTCCTCCTAGCGAAACTGCCGCGAGGATACCAGCGGCGTGAAGCGCTGTAAAGCGCCTTGTCCGTGGGACAGGCTTCAGCCTGTCGCTGCGAGCGCCCTACGGCAATCGCACTCGACCGTCCGCCGAGATACGCACGAGCCCGTCGCTGCGAAGGGCTGCGATGAGCTCGGCCAGCGTTTCGAGGTCGAGTGCTAGTCCATCCCGGCGGGCTGAAGCCCGACCCGCGGTAGGAGCAGCCTGGCCTCGACCCGCGGTACCTGCAGCAGCCTGAGCCCGGCCCGCGGTCGGCAGCGTTCCATCCGTGGGACGGGCTTCATCCTGTCGCTGGTCGCGGATCCGCGCCAGCAGCTCCGGCCGCGTGAGCGAGCGCCCGGCCGGCAGCTCGCGCAGCGCCTCCACGATGCGGCCGCGATAGTAGCGCCGCGAGCCCTCGTACGGCGGTTCGGCTCGGTACGACGCGCGCGCCTCCGATACGCGCTTCTGCGCGCGTCCCGACGCGAAGAGCGGTCGAGCGCGGCACCAATTCGCGATAGGGCAGCGCTCGCACTTCGGCGAGCGAGCGCTGCAGACGCGGCCGCCCAGGTCCATCATCGCCTGG
>JBBDNH010000301.1:0-2116 GCA_040877745.1 Dehalococcoidia bacterium | reverse complement strand
GCCGCCGGTGAAAGTCGGCCCTCGCGCCCAGATCAGCCGTTCGATCCTCAGCGTCGGCAGCATCGTCAACGGCCGCGTCGAGCACTCGATCCTCTCGCCGGGCGTCTTCATCGAGGAGGGCGCCGTCGTGCGCGACTCCATCCTCTTCGACGACACCCGCGTGCAGGCGGGCGCCGTCGTTGAGCACGCGGTGCTCGATAAGCAGGTGAGTGTCGGCCGCGACTGCCGCGTCGGCTACGGCGACGACTGGACCGTCAATCGAGAGCGACCGGACATCGTGAACTCCGGCGTGGCGATCGTCGGCAAGCGCGCTGAGCTGTTGCCCGGCGTCCGCATCGGCCGTAACTGTGTCATCGGTCCGGGCGTCGTCGCCGCGGGCATCGAAGACCACGATGTTCCCAGCGGCACGACCATCCGCGCTCAGCAGCGCGCCACGTCGTTCTCGGTGTGAGCCGCTCCGCGACCGCCGTACGGGGGCGGAGCAGGATCGGTTGACGCCAGCGTTGATCAGGCTACAATCCCTTTAGCCAGCAAGGTAACCGTAGGAGGCAATCATGCGCGATCTAGCGCTCCGCGCGCTCGACACGGCTCGCAGCCAGGGCGCCCACTACGCCGATGTCCGCGTGCTCAGGCAGCAGGCTGAATCGGTGACGGTCCGGCTCCAAAACGTCGAAGGCCTGACGTACGACGAGACGCTCGGCTTCGGCGTGCGCGTACTCGTCGATGGCTTCTGGGGCTTCGCCAGCAGCCACAAGATGACGGCAGAAGAAGCGGACCGCGTCGCCGCCGAAGCCGTGCGCATCGCCAGGGCATCCGCCATGGTGCGCGGTCAGAAGGCCGACATCGGCGCGCCGTCCGCCATCGTCGACCGCTACGAGACGCCGGTCCTGAAGGACCCGTTCTCGGTCCCGCTCGACGAGAAGATTACGATCCTGCTCAGTGCCACCGAGACCATGGCGAAGGCGCCGAGCATCGTCATGGCGGAGGCGAATTGCTACTGTCAGCGCGACGAAAAGCTCTTCGTGAGCACGGAGGGCAGTGAAATCGAGCAGGTCTTGGTGGAGACGGGCTGTGGCATCGAGGCCACGTCTGTCGACGAGGGCGAGGTGCAGCGCCGCTCCTACCCCAATAGCGTCGGGCGGCACCAGGGCACGGAGGGCTGGGAGTTCGTCGAGCGCTGGGACCTGCCCGGGGCCGCGGCGCGCGTCGCAGACGAAGCGGCGCAACTCTTACGGGCGAAGACGTGCCCGCCCGGCCGCACGACGGTCATCCTCGATGGCAGCCAGGTCGCCCTCCAGATCCACGAGTCGTGCGGCCACGCGATCGAACTCGACCGCGTGCTCGGCACGGAGGCGGCCTTCGCTGGCACCAGCTTCCTGACGACGGACAAGCTGGGCGGCTTCATGTACGGCTCGAAGGCGGTCAACATCACCGCCGATGCCACAATCCCCGGCGGGCTTGGCACGTTTGGCTATGACGACGAAGGCATCCCGGCCCACGCGACGCCCGTCGTACGTGAGGGGGCGTTCGTCGGCTATCTGACGTCGCGCGAGACGGCGTCCGCCTTGGGCCAGGCGAGCAACGGCGCGATGCGAGCCTCGGGCTGGAACCGAATTCCGCTTATTCGCATGACCAATGTCAGTCTCGATCCGGGCGGCTGGACCCTCGACGACATGATCGCGGGTACGGACGACGGCATCTACATGGAGACGAACCGCAGCTGGAGCATCGACGACCGCCGGCTGAACTTCCAGTTCGGCACGGAGGTCGGGCGAGAGATCAAGCACGGCAAGCTGGGCGCGCTGATCAAGAACGCGACCTACACGGGGATCACACCGCGCTTCTGGGGTTCCTGCGATGCTGTCGCCAATCGCGACCACTGGGTGGTCTGGGGCACGCCCAACTGCGGCAAGGGCCAGCCGGAGCAGGTGGCCCACACCGGCCACGGCGCCGCGCCTGCCCGGTTCCGCGACGTTCAGGTAGGACTCATGAAGTAGCCTCTTGTGTGTGCTATTGACTTTTTCATCCAGTATGATACCCTAGGCTCAGATGTGAGAGGAGTGTAGTATTAATAAGGGGTCACACCATGCGAACACCTTATGAGGAACGCGTGCCA
>JBBDNH010000300.1:0-2116 GCA_040877745.1 Dehalococcoidia bacterium | reverse complement strand
GATCCGGCTCGTCGAGGCGTACTGCAAGGAGCAGGGCCTCTACCGCAGCGACGGGATGCCGGAGCCGCTGTTCTCAGAAACGCTGTCGCTCGACCTCTCGACAGTCGAGCCAAGCCTGGCCGGGCCGCGGCGGCCGCAGGACCGCGTTGCGCTCTCCGATGTGAAGACATCGTTCTTGCGCGAGCTGCCGTCGATGATCGGTGGCGAGCCCGCCAGCCCGAACCACGAGCGGCTGGCGACGTGGAAGAACGAAGGCGGCTCGGCGGAGGAACCCGAAGTGGCGCCGGCGAGCCCGCTCGACAAGCGCGTGCCGGTGACGATGGCGGGCGAGTCGTTCGAGCTGCGACACGGCTCCGTGGTGATCGCAGCGATCACGAGCTGCACGAACACATCGAACCCGGAGGTGCTCGTCGCGGCCGGGCTGCTGGCCAAGAAGGCCGTCGAGCGCGGCGTGCGGAGCAAGGCGTGGGTGAAGGCCAGCCTGGCGCCGGGTTCCAAAGTCGTCGTCGACTACCTGGAGGAAGCGGGCCTGATGCCGTATCTGGAGCAGCTGGGCTTCTACCTCGTCGGGTACGGCTGCACGACGTGCATCGGCAACTCCGGCCCGCTGCCGGCGCCGATTGCGGACGCCGTCGACGAGAGCGGGCTGGTGGCCGCGGCCGTGCTCTCCGGCAACCGCAACTTCGAGGGGCGCGTCCACGGCCAGGTGCGCGCGAACTATCTCGCCTCGCCGCCGCTGGTCGTGGCGTACGCGCTCGCGGGCCGGATGGACGTCGACCTGCAGAGCGAACCGCTGGGCGAGGACGCCGGCGGCAAGCCGGTCTACCTGCGCGACCTCTGGCCATCGCAGGCGGAGATCCACGCCGTGGTGAGCACGATCCGCGCGGACATGTTCCGGGAGGGATACTCGACGATCTTCGACGGCACGGACGAGTGGAGGGCGCTCGACGTGCCGGCGGGCGAGCATTTCGCCTGGGAGCCGGATTCGACCTACGTGCGCCTGCCTCCGTTCTTCGAGGGACTATCGCTCGATTTTGAGCCGCCGCGGGACATCGCTGGCGCGCGGGCGCTGGTCGTGCTGGGCGACTCCGTGACGACAGACCACATCTCGCCTGCGGGAGCGATCGCGAAGGGGAGTCCTGCCGCGCAGTACTTGATCGAGCGCGGCGTGGAGCCGAAGGACTTCAACACCTACGGCGCGCGCCGGGGCAACCACGAGGTGCTGATGCGCGGCACGTTCGCGAACGTGCGGCTGCGGAACGAGCTTGCTCCAGGTACCGAGGGCTGGTGGACGCAGCTGCTGCCGTCCGGCGAACAGCAGTCGATCTACGACGCGGCGCTGCGCTACCGGCAGGACGGCGTGCCGCTAATCGCGATCGCGGGCAAGGAGTACGGGACGGGTTCGTCGCGGGACTGGGCGGCGAAGGGACCGGCGCTGCTCGGCGTGCGCGCGGCGATTGCGGAGAGCTTCGAGCGCATTTACCGAAGCAACCTGATCGGGATGGGCGTGCTGCCGCTCCAGTTCGAGGAGGGCCAGTCGCGCGCGTCGCTCGGCCTGACGGGCCGGGAGGCCTTCGACATCACCGGCATCTCCGAGATCGGCGTCGGATCGAAAGTCGCCGTGCGCGCCGTCGCCGACGACGGCAAGGAGACCTCGTTCACCACGGTCGCGCGCATCGACACGCCGGTCGAGGTCGAGTACTACCGCCACGGTGGCATCCTGCCGTTCGTGCTGCGCCAGCTAGCTAGAGACTAAGGGGGCAGGTCCTCGGCGGCCTCGGCGGCCTCGCTCAGGCTGCCGCGCGTGCGCCCGAGCTCCTGCATGTCGGCCTCGCTCGTGAGGAGCATGAGCCTGTCGCCGGGGCGGAGTGCGTAGTGGGACGGCGGGCTGACCAGCAGCCCGCCGTCCGTGTGCTGGACGGCGAGCAGCGTGGTGGCGCCGGCGTGGCGAATCGCGTCGTGAACGGACTGGCCGGAGATAAGCGACTCGTCCGAGACCACCAGCTCCGCCAGCAGCCGTTCGCCGCGACCGCCCGCCGCGAGCAGGTCGATGAAGTCGACCGCGAGCGGCTGGAGGGCGGTGAGCGCCATGCGCCGTCCGGCGCGCCGAGCAGCC
>JBBDNH010000299.1:0-2139 GCA_040877745.1 Dehalococcoidia bacterium | reverse complement strand
GTTCCCCTACGAGCCCGAGCGCGGCCCCCGCGCCGAGTTCGGCTACATCGGCCTCCAGAACCACGACGGCGAGTCGATCGTCGCCTTCCGCGAAGTCAGCGTGGGGCCGCTGCCGTGAGCGACCTCAAGGTCTCGCTCGCCGCCTGGTCGCTCCACAAGGCGTTCTTCGCCAGGGAGCTCGACCAGCTCGGCATGCTCGATGTCTGCCACGAGGCCGGCATCGGCGGCTTCGAGCTGGTGAACACGTTCTTCCCGTCGCCGCAGTTCATGTACCTGCGCGCGCTCCGCAAGACGGCCGGCGACCTCGGCGTCGAGCTGCTCTTCATCATGTGCGACGCCGAGGGCGACCTCGCCCACCGCGACCCGAACAACCGCGTCCTCGCCGCGCGCAACCACCGCAAGTGGATCGACGTCGCCGCCGTGCTCGGCTGCTACGGCATCCGCGTCAACACCGGCGGCGACGCGGCCGATCCCGACGGCACGCGCGACCGCGCCGCCGAGACGCTCGGCATGATCCTCGACTACGCGAACGACTCCGACATCACTGTCATGCTCGAGAACCACGGCGGCCTCTCGTCCGACCCTGACTGGCTCGTCGCGCTCGTCGAGCTCGTCGGCCACCCGAAGCTCGGCACGCTGCCGGACTTCGGCAACTTCCCGCCAGAGATCGACCGCTACGACGCCGTGCAAAAGCTGATGCCGCGCGCGAAGGCCGTCAGCGCCAAGTGCTACGACTTCGGCCCCGACGGTGAGGAGACGACGATCGACTTCGCCCGCATGCTCGACATCGTGCGCAAGGGCGGCTACAGCGGCTTCGTCGGCATCGAGTTCGAGGGCGAGCGCATGACCGAGCGCGACGGCATCGTCGCCGCGAAGGCGCTGCTGGAGCGCCTCATCTCGTGAGCGACCTCAAGATCGTCATCATCGGCGCCGGCTTCGCGGCTCGCATCGTCCACCTGCCGGGATACGCCGGCATCGGCGCGCCCGTCGCCGCCATCTGCGATCTCAAGCAGGAGCTCGCGCAGGCGCTCGCGACCGAGTACAACATCCCGCAGGTCTACACCGATTGGCAGGAGATGCTGGAAAAAGAGAGGCCGGACGTCGTCAGCATCTGCCTGCCCAACGTCATGCACAAGGACTTCGCCTTGGCCGCGTTCCAGGGCGGCGCGCACGTCCTCTGCGAGAAGCCGCTCGCGACCTCGGTCGCGGAGGCGCACGAGATGTTCGACGCGGCGCGCGCCGCCGGCAAGGTCCTCATGGCCGCCCAGCACATGCGATTCGAGCCCGGCTCGCGCGCGCTCAAGCGCGTCATCGAGAGCGGCGCGCTCGGCGAGATCTACCACGCCGAGGCGAACTACCTGCGCCGGCTCGGCATCCCGACGTGGGGCGTCTTCCACCAGAAGAGCGCCTCCGCGGGCGGCGCGCTGCTCGACATCGGTGTGCACATCCTTGACCTCGCGATGTTCCTCATGGGCAACCCGAAGCCCGTGCGCGTCTCCGCGGTCACCCAGGCGAAGTTCGGCAAGCGGCCGGAGATCGCCCGGATCATGCGCGGCGCGTGGGACCCGGCCAAGTTCGACGTCGACGACTTCGCCATCGCGTTCGTCCGATTCGACCATGGCGGCGACCTCATCCTGCGCGCGAGCTGGGCGGGCCACATCCCGGAGAGCCGGGAAGACATCAGCATCCTCGGCACGGAGGCCGGCATCACGACCAAGCCGCCGGCGCTCTACCACCTGCGCGACGGTTTCCTGGCCGACGAGGTGTTCAAGAACATCCCGGACCGGCGCGGCTACACCGGCCAGGCGCGCGGCTTCCTCGAAGCCTGCCGCGGAGAGCGCGAGTCGCCCATCCCTGAGGCGGAGACGCTCAACGTCCAACGCATCCTGAACGCGGCCTACCGCTCCTCGGAAGAGGGCCGAGAGGTGGAGGTAGAGGAGTAGGGGCTGGCCACATGGCAGTTAGGCCGCCGTCTAGACATCCAATCCGTCGCGATCGAGTGCTGCCCGAAGCTGGTTGAGCCCCTCGATTCTCCAGTAGCGCCCGTTGGGGAGTTGGTCGTCTCGTTGCCAGCGCCACGTCGTGACCATCGCCCGGATGAGGATGCCGCACTGGTCAATCAGATCCTCGTTAGCCCCC
>JBBDNH010000298.1:0-11920 GCA_040877745.1 Dehalococcoidia bacterium | reverse complement strand
AGAACAACATGCCCTCGTTCTCGCCCAGAGAGTCACGCTTGCCCAGCCCGAGCGAACGCTCCTCGTCGGTGCGAGCCGGCTCCGCTGTGATCACGACGCTGCCGAGCCGCACCTCGATGCGGCCGGCGTTGTTCAGGTCTTGCGGAGTGCTATCGGGCGCCGGCGGCCCATCGCCGCTGCTGCCGCAGGCGAGAGCCAGCGCGATGAGGAGCAGCGGTGGGAGCGCGAAGAGGCGACGCATTGCGTCCGCGCGTCTAGAGCTCGTCCAGGAAACCGGCGATAAATTGGAGCATGAGCGCGGCATCGATGGAGTCCGTCGAGCCGTTGCCGCTGACGTCGGCGTTCTGCTCGCAGGGCAGCGAGCTGAGGAGTCCTGCGATGTTCTGCAGGACCAACGCCACATCGATCGCACTCACGCTGCCGCTGCAGTTCACGTCGCCCGGCACGCCTGCCGGTCCCACGACGATCCGGCCGCGGTGGATCGTGGGATGGACCTCGCAGTAGTAGAGGTATGTGCCCGGCTCATCGAACGTGTACTTGAAGGTCGAATCGTCGCTGATCACGCCGGAGTCCCACAGCGGCGAAGCGGTCGGGTTGTTGCAAGAAGTGCCGCACTCCGTGGTCGTGTGCGGCGCGTCCCCAGCGCTGAAGTCCCACACCACGGTGTCGCCGGCCTCAACGGTCGTCTCACACACACCGCCCTGGAACTGCGGGGCACAGAACCAGATGTCGCCCACGGGGATTTTGGTGCGCGTCGGGTCCGCGCCCGCGAAGCACTTGAGCGCATCGAGGTCATCCACGATACGCAGGCCCATCTCGGAGGCCGAAATGCGCACCTCTGGGCCCGGGCCGAGCACGTCGGCCGCGCTCGCGCCGATGCCGGCGAGCGATGGCGAGCCGGGAGCGAGCGAGAACATGATCGAGTCGGTCGCGGCGCTGTACGTTGGGCCGGGGCCCTGGTCGACCAGGCACAGCGCGTCGAGGTCGTCACCCGGCCCCAGGCCGAGCGTCGCCGCGGAGGCGTAGAGCGCGGGAGCGAGCCCATCGCGCGTCCAGAGGAGGTCCGCCGGGCCACGGCCGAGCGTCTCCAGCGAGGGTGATCCCGGCGCGAGCGAGAAGAAGACGGGCAACTCCGGCTGGCCGTCCGAGTCCGGGTCGACGAACGACGGCGGTTCGTCGTTCAGCGCATCGATATCGTCGGACGCGGGTATCTCCGTGAGGCCGAACGCCGGGCCTGTCGGACAACCGGGCACGCCGCTGCCATCGATGAAGAGCGTGTTGGTGCCGTTCAGGGTACTGACGAACTCGTCGGCCTGTGGCTCCGGCGGTGTGCAGTTCGCCTGTTGCAAGACGCCGGTGCCGGGCAGCCCGCGGCTTCCGGGCGCAACCGAGAACGCGACGAGCGCCGCCTGGTCCGTGTACTCAGCGCCGTACGACAGGGCGTCGATGTCGTCCTGATCGCCGTCGCCGCCGTCGCAGCCATCGATCGATAGTCCCAAGTTCGGGCAGGAGAAGCCGGCGCCCGTGGGGCTGGCGCCGGCGCCGCCCGGGAACAAGATCGTGAGAATCAGGTTGCCAGACCTGCCGCGGAACCCGCCGACTTGCAGGTAGTACGTCGTATTCATGGAGAGCGGCAGGCTCATCTCCGACTGGAGGCCCGGGCCGGAGTCATCGTCGCAGCCGATCTGGTTCAGCGAATTGATCGCAGAGCCCGCGTAGAGCGCGATGATCGTATCGAAGTCGCTGCCCGCAGTCTGGAACATCACCGTCCGCGGAGTCGCAAGTGTGAACCGGAACCAGGCGGTGGCGTCGATGTCGCAACTGGGTTCCGGCGGCGGTTCGCCTGCCTCGCGCGTCATGCCGACGGTGCTCTGCTCAATGATCGTTGGCAGTGACTGGATCGGGAAGGCATTTACGAAGTTGTCGTTGTTGCCTGGAGACACGGCCAGGCTGCTCGCCCCAAAGATGCTCGCGGGATGCAGCCCGGACGGGCCGCCCGGCGCGAGCGAGAAGCTCGGGTCCTCCGGAAGCGGCTGGGCCGGCGTACTGCTCGGCGTCGAGGTGGGGGTCGGGGTGCAGACGGCCGGAGGGCACGGTGTGGCCGTCGACGATGGTGTCGAAGTCTGCGCCGATGTCGGTGTCGCTGTGCACACTTCCACCGGGCACTGCGTCGAGGTTACGGTCGGCGTCTTTTGTTCCTCGATGGTGATGGATGCGCCGGTCACGCAAACTTCGGCGGGTAGCGTCGGGATGAGCGGGATGCACGGGTCAGGAGCCGCGACGTAGGTTACGCCGATCGGCGGCCACCCTCCGAGCGAGATCGGCTGACCACCGGCCATCGGCACGAAGTGCAGGGCCACCTCGTTGCGCAACGTGAGCGTCGCGCTCGGGCTGCCGGGCACGATTGCCCGGACGAAGATGTCGAGGAAGCTGGAGGCCGGGAACTGGTCTGGAGGCGGTTGCAGGCTGCGCAACTCGCCCGTGGATATGAGCGTCGGACTCTGGAGTACGTTGACGACGCCGGTTAGGCTCTGCCCAGTCAGGCTAATCGACGTAATGTCGATGTCGACGACCTCGAAATCACCTTCCATGCGCGGGTCGCTCCGCGTGAGGCCCACGCTGCCGGTCATCGGGATGTCCTCAGAACCGAGGCGGCTGGTGATGCTCACCACCGCGGAGACGTTGAACGTGTCGCTGCCGCCCGGCGGAAGGGCGCTGGCCGACCGCGTTAGCACGAGGCTGATGACCGCGAACGCGGCCACCAGCCCGACCGCTGTGGTGGCAAGGATGGCGCTATGTCTGCGGCTCAACGCATCAGTGCTCCGAACAACCTCCCCCAAACGCCGCGCAGCCCCCGAGGGGGCTTATGTTATGAAGCCTACGCGCCTGGAAGCTACAGGTCAAGCAAGGATCCGTCGAAGCTACGGGGGATACCACACATCGCGGGCGCCAGCGACCGTGACGCCCTGACGTTCGAGCTGTTGGAGCGTCACCACCTCGATATCGCGTCCGTACGCGATGTGCACGGCCGGCACGAGCATCATGCCGTCGTCGGGCGTTAGCGAGAGCGAGCGCGGGTGCTCTGTCACGATCAGCCGCCCGCCGTCCGGCAGCGATGGGTACGTCGACTTTAGTGCGGCAATGAAGCGCTCGGCGTCCTCTCCCTTTTCGTTCAGCCAGCTCTGATAGCCGAGATTGAGGACACCCAGCCAGACCACGAGCCCGCCGGCGAGCGCGACGACCGCGCCGCGCCGGAGCGAGGCGAGCCTCCACGCCGGCAGCAGGTCCGCGACGCGCGCCACGGCCATCCCCGTCACCAGCGCCAGCCCGACCATGGGCAGGTAGAGGTAGCGGCCGACGAGCCAGGCCTGCGGGAAGAGCAGCACCGGCACGAGCGCGACGTAGTACCAGCTCACCGCGAACCAATCCCGCCTCGAACCGACGAGCGCCATCACGAGCGTGAACGCGACGATGCCCAGCCCCGCGACGCCCTGCCCTACTCCATAGTCGGAGTTCGAGATCGTCTGGCCGACGAACGGCCCGCCGGCGAGACCCGACAGCCGGTGCACGTTGCGCGCCATATCCCACGTGAGGAAGGTGCTCTCGCCCTCCGTCGCCAGGTTGCCGACGAGCAGCGCGCGCATCGGGAAGTAGACGAGCGGCACCAGGACGAACGGCAGCAGCGTCCACGGCACGCGGTGCCGTCGCAGCATGTCGGGCTGCGCGATCAGGACGTGGTACGCGATGATCAGCGGCACGGTCACGACGCCGGTCTCCTTCGCGCCGATCGCGAGCAGCGTGGCGGCGAACGAGCCTCCGTACGCCAGCCAGCGGCCGTGGCCCGAGGCATCGAGCGCTCGCGCGTAGAGCAGCACGGCGCTCAGGGCGAAGAACACCAGCAGTAGATCGGTGGTCGAGGACACCCACGCGACGGCGTCGGCGTACTGCGGGTGGAACGCCCAGACGAGCGCTCCGACGCCCGCCGCGAGTCGCGAGCGCGTCAGCCGCCACGCGAGCGACCACACGAGCACGGCGTTCGTCGCGTGGAGGGCGGCGTTGAAGACGTAGTACGGCGTTGGGTCAGCGCCGAAGAGCTGGTACTCGAGCCAGAAGACGGAGTAGTAGATCGGGCGGTAGAGGTCGCCGGTGCCGATGACGGTGCGCCCGCCGTCGCTGGGGTCGAAGATGCGCAGGAAGAACGTCGCGGCGTCGGTGCGGCGGATGGCGTCGAGGTGGTTGAAATCGAGGACGGCGAAGTAGGCGTCGAACGAGGGCAGGAAGAGCGCGAAGGCGAGCACAAAGACAACCGCCGGCATCAATGCCGGCAGCGCGCTGCTCCGCACCCCTCTCGCTAGCGAACTCGTAGCGATCGCCCTCCAGGCCCGTGGAGAGCCTACGACGGCGAGGGGTGGAGGTCAAGGGAGGTATTGAGAAGCAGGGTGTTCGCTCGAGCTTCGAGCCTCCAGCGTCCAGCTTCGAGCTGCTACTCCCGGTAGCGCTTCAGCACGAGCGACGCGTTTTGGCCGCCGAGGCCGAACGAGTTCGACAGGACCACGTCCACCTCGTGCTTGCGCGCTTCGTTCGGGACATAGTCGAGGTCGCAGTCGGGATCGGGGTGTTCGTAGTTGATCGTGGGCGGCAGGACGTTGTCGCGGATGGTGAGCGCCGATGCGACGGCCTCGACGCCGCCTGCGCCCGCGCCGGAGTGGCCGACCATCGACTTGATCGAGCTGATCGGCACGCGGCGGGCGACGTCCTCGCCGAGCGCGCGCTTGATCGCCGCGGTCTCCGCTTTGTCGTTGAGCGGCGTCGAGGTGCCGTGCGCGTTGATGTAGCTGACGTCCTGCGGCTGAAGGCCGGCCGACTTCAGCGCGCGGATCATCGCGAGCGCCTGGCCCCCGGCGTCCGGCGCGGTATCGTCGGTCGCGTCGAACGACCAGCCGGCGCCGGCGAACTCGCACAGGATGGTCGCGCCGCGCGCCTGGGCGCGCTCCTCGGACTCCAGCACGAGGACGCCTGCGCCCTCCGCGAGCACGAAGCCGGAACGTTCAGCGTCAAACGGGCGCGATGCGCGCGGCGGGTCGTCGTTCCCCTCTTTGGTGAGCGCGCCGAGCACCGCCATCGCCGCGACGCCCACGGGCGAGACGATCGCCTCCGCGGCGCCGGCGAGCAGGACGTCGGCGGCGCCGGTGCGGATCATGTTGAACGCGTGGCCGAGCGCGTCGGTGCCGGACGCGCAGGCCGAGTTGATCGTCGTATTCGGCCCGCGCAGGCCGAAGACGCGTCCGACGCGCGCCGCCGCCATGTAGCCGCCGCGCTTGGGGATGAGCAGCGGGTCAACGCGGCTCGCGTCGCGTTCGTCGATGATCGCCTGCTGGTTGCCGATCTCGAACGACCCGCCGGATGACGCGATGATCACGCCGATCTCGTCGCGCGTTTCGTCGTTCACCTCCAGGCCGGCGGAGCAGAGCGCCTCTTTGCTCGCGGCGACGGCGAGGTGGGCGAAGCGGCCGGAGCGTCGCGCGGTCTTGTAGTCCATGTACTGCTGCGGGTCGAAGTCCTTGATCTCGCCCGCGATCTTCACCTGCTGCTTCTCGGTGTCGAAGAGCGTGATGGCGGTGATGCCGGAGCGGCCCAATAGCAGGTTCTGCCACGTCGTATCGACGTCGTTCCCAACGGGGCTGACGACGCCGAGTCCGGTTACGACCACGCGACGAGGTTCGGCCATGACAGTCTCCTTACTCCTGACCTTCCAAGAACTCCTCGAGCAGGCGCGCGATTTCGTCCGGGCGCTCCTGCGGCAGGAAGTGCGTGGCGTGGATGAGCACGAGCGGCGGGCCGTCGCCCTGCCAGTCGAGGTAGTGGATCGCTGTGCCGTCGCTTTGGACGGTACCCTCGTGGACGTTCATCGCTACTGTTGTAGGGTACCAGAGGCGGCCGGTCAAACGCGGACGCTAAGGCCACTCGACGAATGACTCGACCTGTAGACTCGAGGCGGGCCGCAGGTTGAGCTCGAAGATCGCCAGGACATCATCGATGCCGGTTGCTGAGGGCGCAAGGATCCCTTCGCGACCCAGCTTGTGCGCCGCCGCACCCACACCTTGGCATCCAGTCAGATCGTCCGCCTGAACGTCCGCGATGCTCAATCCAACGGCGGTCAGGGATGCCCGGGAACGCAAGTCAACCACGGCGCTCAAGGATGCCTCAAGCGTGTACACACGCCTTGGCAGCAAATCGGTGAGCTCGACGTTCATGCGCTTGGCCAGCCTGGCCAGCTCTGCCCGAACTGTCGCGGTCGACAGGCCAGTGTAGAGCACCGGGAAGCTGTCGCGGGGATTCCAGCGACCGCCTGCTTCCCGTGCTCCGAGACCACTGGTTGGCGAGCGTCCGACGGCGATGTGACGGTAACAGTGGCCCTGAAAGCTGACTACGCCAAGGGCGTCGATGGCTTCATAGATGTCTTCCGGGTCAGGCAAAGACCCCGTCCGCCAGGCGCTCTATGGCTCCAATCACCAGGCGATACTCGCCTCGTTGGATGAGGTCGAGAGGGCGTTCAAAGTCGAGTGCCGGGTTTGGCTCAAGAAGCCAGGCCTCTGCCACTTCCGGACGGATGACCTTCGAGAGTTCCGTGACGACCGCTGATAGCTCTAGCAAGCGCTCGCGAGCCTGGGCCCTCGGTCCGGTTTCCCCCTGGGCCCAGCGGGCAACCGTGCGTGGGCTTGCGCCCACGACTCGCGCCACGTCTTCCCGCCGTAGGTGCGCTCTCTCTGCGATGTTCGCTAGACGTTCCGCATAGACACTGGCCATGTCTAGTTATGCCACCCGAGGTGCAAGACGTTCAACATGACACAGAGATACCATTTTGAAAGTCATTTGGCAAGTCATCTAGACAGCAGGAGGCCGCCGGATGAACGGCGGCCTCGCTCGAGTCGTTCGCTGCTGGCTGCTAGTCACCGAGGCGGCGCGTGCGCGTCGAGGCGGACGCGACGGCCGATTCCAGGAGCTCCTCGGAAACGCGGCCTTCGTCGTTCAGGCTGGCGACGCCCCACTCCCAGCGCCGCGCGTGGACCTGGCTGGAGCGCATGCCCAGCTCACACTGGACACGATGCGCGACGGAACGCGCCTCGCCGGGGCCGGTCTCCGGCAGCCCGATGATCACGATCTCGCCGCCGAGCAGGCCCGCCAGGTCGGTATCGCGAACGGTCTTTCGAATGCACTGCGCTGCGATGGTCCCCGCATCGCCGAAGTTCTCGCCGGGGAGGAGCTGAGGCACACACGCGACGACGGCGTACGGGCGCTCCTCGACGGCAGCGTGTCCGACGTGCCGGGAGAGGGCGCGTTCGAAGTCCTCGTCTTTGTAGAGCCTGGGCTCCAGGGCCAGGGTCGCCAGGGATTCGCTCTTTCGCCTGCTAATCACGTTGTTTGATCACCTCCCCAACCTAAACGCTTTCGTGCCTCCACTGTTTCTGCTATACAGGACAACACGCTGAGGAGGCTCCACATGGCCGGCTCTCTAGAAGGCATTCGTGTGCTGGACATGACCATCTGGCAGCAGGGGACGTCGGCGTCCGTGATGCTGGCCGACCTCGGGGCGGACGTGATCAAGATCGAGGAGCCTGCTGTGGGCGATCCCGGCCGGGCGTTGCATAAGGCCGAACGGCTGGGAGGTCTGAGCGCCTACTTCGAGGCGCTCAACCGCGGCAAGCGCTCGATTGCGATCGACCTCAAGCACGCGAGCGGCCGCGACGTGTTCCTGCGCCTCGCTCGCGATGCTGACGTCTTCCTGACGAACTACCGTCCCGGCGTGTGCGAACGGCTGGACATCGGCTACCAGGACGTCGTGAAGGTGAACCCATCGATCATCTACGCGCGAGCTTCGGGCTGGGGCCGGAACGGCCCGGAGGCCGAGAACGGCTCGTTCGACATCCTGGGGCAGGCGCGCGGCGGCCTGATGGCCGTCACGGGCGACCCCGACCGCACGCCCAAGAACGCCGGCGCGCCCATCGCGGACCAGGTGGGCGGCATCATGGCCGCGTTCGGCATCCTGGCGGCCCTGGTGCACCGCGAACGCACGGGCGAGGGGCAGGAGGTCGACGTGTCGCTGCTGGGGAGCGTGATGGCGTTGCAGTCGTTCAACATCACCAGCCACCTCTTCTCGGGCGAGCTTCCAAAGCGCTTCCCGCGCGCGGGCTTCACGCCGTTCTGGAACGTCTACAAAGGCAGCGACGGGCGTAGTTTCGCCATCGGTATGCTGCTGAACCGCGGCTGGCCGGACGTCTGCGAGATCATCGGGCGGCCGGAGCTCGTCGACGATGAGCGCTTCGCCGGTTATCGCGAGCGCGTCCGCGACAACGCCGACGCCTTGATCGCCATCCTCGACGACGTCTTCGCCCAGCGGCCGGCCGCGGAGTGGGTGCGCCTGCTCTGCGAGCGCGGTATCTTCTCCACGATGGTGCAGGACTACGAGCAGATCGCCTGCGACCCGCAGGTGCTCGCGAACGACTACATCGTCGACGTGCCGCGCCCCGATGGCGAGCCCGTGCGCATGGTCGCGACGCCGGTGCAGCTCAGCAAGACGCCGGCGCACATTCGCGGCCTGGCGCCCGAGCATGGCCAGCACACCGAGGAGATCCTCGTCGAAGCCGGATACTCGTGGGACGATATCGAGGCGCTGCGCAACGAGGGCGCCGTCGGCATGCGCAACGATACCGGAGAGGACGAATAGCCCTTGTCGCTGCCCACCATCTCCGTCCCCACCGGCGCCTGGAACCATCGCGCGGGCATCTCGTCCGAGCAGGTGCTGGAGGCCGCGCGCAAGGCCGAGGCCGCCGGCCTGGACGGCCTATTCGCGGGCGATCACGTCACGTTCTACGGCAACGGCAACGATGGCCTGATCAACCTGACGGCCGTCGCGACGGTGACCGAGCGCATGCAGCTGATGACGAGCGTCTTCCTGCTCGCGCTGCGCCACCCGACGCCGGTCGCGCTCCAGTGCGCGATGCTGGACCAGCTCTCGAACGGGCGCTTCATCCTCGGGGTGGGCATCGGCGGCGAGGACCCGAACGAGTGGCTCGCGTGCGGCATCGACCCGCGCACGCGCGCCCGCCGCACGGACGAGGCGCTCCAGATTCTGCGCTCGCTCTGGACGCAGGAGGAGACGACGTTCGAGGGCAAGTACTACCAGCTCAACAATGTGCGGATGCAGCCCAAGCCCTTCCGCGAAGAGGGCATCCCGATCCACGTCGGCGGCCGGTCGGACGCATCGATCCGGCGCGCGGCGCGCTTCGGAGACGCCTGGACGTCGATCTGGGTCTCGTCGCGCAGGATGCAGGAAGCGCGGGAGAAGATCGACGAGTGGGCGCCACGCGAGGGCCGCGACCCGGGGCGCATCGGTCTGGGGCTGCAGCTCTGGCACGCAGTCGGCAGCGACCGCGACAAGGCGCGCGAGCGGCTGGCGCGGCGCATGCAGGGCTTCTACCAAATCCCATACGAGCGATTCGAGAAGTACGCGCCGTGCGGCACCGCGGAGGAGATCGCGGAGTTCCTCGCGCCGTACGTCGAGGCCGGCTGTGACCACTTCAACCTGCTCGGCGTGCAGGCGAGCCAGGACGAGGTGGTGGACGCGGGCGTCGCCGTGAAGGAAGCGCTGGGAAAGCTGGTGAGGGCGTGAGCCGAAGAGGAGCGCCGATGGCCATCGACCTGGCGCAGACGCGGCCCGAACACGTACCTGAGCTAGGCCGCATCTGCTACGAAGCGTTCAAGGACATCTCCGAACGCCACGGCTTTCCGAGCGACTTCAGCAACGTTGAGTTCGCGCAGCAGGTCGTCGGGATGCTCGTGCAGCAGGAGCAGGTCTATAGCGTCGGCGCGTTCTCCGACGCCGACGCCAAGGGCTCGAACTTCATCAACATGTGGGGCGAGGTGGCCGGCATCGGGCCAATCTCCGTCGACATCGCGTCGCAGGGGCACGGCATCGGCCGGCTGCTGATGGAGGACGTCATCGGCGCGGCGCGCGGCCAGGGCCACGACATGATCCGCCTCTGCCAGGACTCGTTCAACATGCAGTCCCTCGCCCTATACGCCGCCCTCGGTTTCGACACCAAGGAGCCGATCTCGTACATGGAGCTTTCGAACCTGCGCCAGCGCGATCCCGCGTTCCGGCCCGCGACGCCGGACGACTACGCGGCGATGGACGACCTCTGCAGGGAGATCTACCGCGTCAGCCGCAAGGGCGAGTACGAGGTGCTGGCCGGGCTCGGCTTCCCGATCTTCGTCCTCGACCGCGGCGGGCGCATCGCGGGCTACTTGATCGGGACGGCGCTGGGGCACGGCGTCGCGGAGACGGACGACGACATGCTCGCGCTGCTCGACGGGCACGGAACGAGCGTGCCGGACGCGCACTCATTCGTGCCGCTCCGCAATGGCGACCTCTATCGGAGCGCGCTGGGCGCCGGGCACCGCAATCAGAAGGTGATGAACCTGATGGCGCTCGGGCCGTACGAGGAGCCGCAGGGAACGTTCGCGCCTTCGGTGATGTTCTAGGCGTTCAGCGCGGCTAAGAACGCCTCCGGCTCCTCGAGCGAGATCGCGACGCGGTCGCAGTTGAGCAGGCCCAGGACGCGGATGGGCGTCTTGAGCTTCATCTCCACCACACCCTGATAGGAGCCGATCAGCCCGAGCTGGTTGCGGAAGTTCGTGCGCCAGCCGACGCCCATCCAGAACGGCCAGCTGATCTGCTCCGCGCTCTCGATGTCCGAGCGCGCGATGGTGCGGTTGAAGAGGAAGCCGAGCGAGATCGTCAGGCCTACTTCATTCAGCTCCGCGTACGAGTTCGCCGGTGTGGAACCACCGACCAGCAGCAGCGGACGCCACCACGGGTCGACTCGCATCCCGAACTTTGTTGCCATGAGTGTCCTCCCTGACTCCTAACGCTGGGCCGGCCCAGCCGGCGCCTGCTCGCCCGCGTTCGCGTAGCGGTCGCGCATGAGGTTGAAGATGCGCCGCAGCTCGGCGACCGGGTCGTCGTGCTGATCGACCCTGATGTCGATCTTCGTCCAGGCATCGATGAACGGCGCGACGAGCAGGGCCGCCGACTCACGGCCGCGCTTGTCGCCGCCGGCCGCCTGGCCGGCCTCGAGCGCCTTCAGCAGCCTCGACGATAGGTGGCCTTTCGCGCCCTCGAAGGCCTGCGCCATCGCGTCGATCGTCTCCTGGCCGACGAGCATGTTGCCCTGCACCGAGTAGTTCTCGCCCAGCCGCGAGCCGTACCAGTCGACGCACTCGTTCCCGGAGTAGGCGTAGACGCGGCCCTGCGCGTCGATGCCGGCGGCCTGGCGCAGCGCAGCGCCCTCGTCCTGCGCCAGCAGCGACGTAAGCGCCTCCTCGGGGCTCAGCCCGAGCTCGAGCAGCCGCAGGCCGTCGATGCCCAGGCGCGCGCTCGTGTAGGACTGCGTCGCGATCGCGCCGGCGCCGGGCTTCACGTGGGGCACCATCGCTCCGACGGCGGGCACCGCGGTCGACACGGCTACGCCGAACAGGCCGTTGTCGGCGTCACGGGCGACGATGGAGAAGGTCATGCTGAGGCTCCTAGCGGCAGCCCAACGTTACCGCTTGTAGAACGCTGTTCGCCAACGCGTCAAGATGAGCTGTCATATCGAGCTCGACTAGCTGGACGCGAACATTCGCCCTGTCAGCCTCGGCGAGATCCCACCACTGCTCGACTTGATGGGAGGGCACATTCTTGTTTCGTTCAGTGCTTCGCTTGAGGGCCAGATCCTTCGGTAACTGACAGTAGAAGTGAACGACGGGAACACCTTCAGCGTCTGCGATCTGGTGCACCGCGTCCAGCGCTCCTCGCTCCTCAGACGAGATGATCAGTCCTTCAACGATGACGTTGTAGCCCCTGTGCAGGTAGTTCGTC
>JBBDNH010000297.1:0-12034 GCA_040877745.1 Dehalococcoidia bacterium | reverse complement strand
CGAGGCGGTCGGCGTCGCCCAGCAGACCGTGTCCGGGCCGCCCGTCGTAGCCGGGCGCGGCCGAGTTCCAGCACTGCGTAATGCGATCCTGGATGCCCATGTTGCGTCTTCGGGGAGAGGGAAACTAGCTGGCTGGGACGTCCGCGAAGACGCTCACCTTCTTACGGCGGCCCTTGGCGTACGGCGCGAACTTCACCTTGCCCTCGATCAGTGCGAAGATCGTAAAGTCCCGTCCCAGCCCGACGTTCTTGCCCGGGTGGAAGCGCGTGCCGCGCTGCCGGATGATGATGGTGCCTGCCTGGACGAGCTGGCCGTCGTAGCGCTTCACGCCCAGCCGTTTGGACTGGCTGTCGCGCCCGTTTTTGGAACTACCGCCGCCCTTCTTGTGCGCCATGGTCTACTCCTCGTCCGTCTTCTTTGGCGTCGTACGACGGCGCGTAGGTGGCTTCTTCTCCTCGGCGCTCGCCTCCGGCTCGTCCGCCTTCTTCCGCGTGCGCCGCTTCGTCGCGTCGCCCGGCGCCTCGCCCTCGGCCTCCGGCGCCTTTCGCGTCCGGGGCTTTCTCGCCGGCGCCTTCGGTTCGGCGGCCGCGCGACGGGTCCGGCGCTTGGGCGCCTCGGCAGGCGCTTCTGCGGCAGGCGCCGCTACCGGCGCTTCCGCGACCGGCGGCGCGACGACAGCCTCGGCGGCCGGCGCTTCGGTCGGCTCATCTTCGGCCTTGGCCCGTCGACGAGCACGCGGCTTCTTGATTTTCGATTCCTGGCCCGGCCGCAGGATCTCCTGCACGGCCAGCCGCGTGAAGTGCTGCCGGTGGCCGGTCTTCTTCCGCGTGCGCACCTTCGACTTGTACTTGAAGACGATGATCTTCTTGGCGCGGCCGTGCCCTTCGACGTTCGCGACCACGCGCGCGCCGTCGATCGTCGGCGTGCCGACCGTGACCTCGCCGTCGTCCGCGATCATGAGGACGTGATCCAACTCCACCTGCGAGCCTTCCTCCGCCGGAAGCTTCTCTACAGTGAGCGTGCGTCCTTCTTCGACGCGGTACTGCTTACCGCCTGTTCGAACAATGGCGTACATTGGAACAACCGGTACAGTCTACCCGCGAATCGCGAACTGGGTCAATCTCTAGGGAAGGCAGTTGTGCTGATACTGGAGGATCACGCCGAGGATGTCGTTCTGCAGGTCGATAACGCCATCCGGCGCCGTCTTGTTCCAGACGTTCGGCCCCGTGCTCGGGCCGCGGTCGTACGCAGGTTCGTACGGCAGGCTCGGGTTGGCCGACCAGCGCAGGATCACGCCCAGAATATCGGACTGTAGCGAGATCGTGGTGTCGCCGTCGGTATCGTATAAGTCCCACCGATTATTCGGGTCGCGTCCGCCGCCGGACGCGACGTTGGCGGGGGGCTGGAGCTCGCGCTCGTTCGTGCAGCCGTCTCCATCCGTGTCATCCGTGGCAGGCAGGGGCTGCCAGTTCGGAGCCTCATCGACGGCTGGGTTCGTCGTAAGACGGGTGGGCGAGGAGCCGTCCGCGTTCATGACGTAGATCTCCAGGTTTCCAGATCTGCGCGATGAAAATACGATCGCTGTGCCGTCGGGTGACCAATCGGCCGCCAGGTCGTTCGCTGGGTGGCTGGTGAGGTTGGTCGGGCCCGTTCCGTCGGCGTTCATGGCGTAGATTTCGCCATTGCCATCGCGCATGCTCTGAAACGCGATCCGCGAGCCATCAGGAGACCAGGCTGGGTGGGCGTCCCATCCCAGGCTGTTCGTCAGATTGGTCTGTCCCGTCCCATCCGCGTTCATCACATAGACTTCGGTGTTGCCCGGCAGGTCAGTGTGGAAGGCGATCTTCGTGCCGTCCGGCGACCACGCTGGCTTCTCGTCCTTCGCCAGGTTGTTGGTCAGCCGCACCACCGCGCTGCCGTCCGCGTTCATGGTGTAGATCTCGTAGTTCCCGTGGCGCGCGCTGACGAACGCGATCTTGCTGCCGTCCGGCGACCAAGCTGGCGTGATGTCGAGCCCGGGGCTGTTGCTCAGGTTCACCGGGTCGCTGCCATCCGCGTTCATGACGTAGATCTCCAGGTTGCCGTCGCGGAGCGGCTCGAACACGATCTTCGTTCCGTCGGGAGACCAGCCGGGCGCGGCGTCGTAGGCCGGGTCGTTCGTCAGATTGGTCTCGACGCCCGTGACGAGACTTCGCGAGTAGATCTCGAAGTTGCCGTCACGTTCACTGCGGAAGATGATGGCCCCATTTAGCCCCGCGAAGTTCGCGTGCGTGGACGATCCGACTAGCAGCGCAGCGACGATCGCTGCCGTCAGGCACACTGCTGGGCCGAACAAGACGCGCATTGGCACGCTCCCGACCTGGGAAGGCGGGGTACCACCAGGTGGATGAACGATACGACCGACGAACCCACCTGTCAATGCCGGCCCTTCCACTCATTGAACGCTAGAAGCTCCTCTCCCATGACGCTTGACAGCCAACCCTTGACCCATGACCCTGACCCCATGGACCTCCTCGACCTCCACCCCTGGGACGTCACCCCAAGGGAGGCCGTGGCCATCCAGCGCGAGCTGGCCGGGCGCGTCGTACGCTCGGGCGGGCCCAGGGCCGTGCGCAGGATCGCCGGCGTCGATTGCTCGGTCGACCGCGCTGAGGGCCGCGCGACCGGCGCGGTCGTCGTGCTCTCGTACCCGGACCTGGACGTGGTCGAGGTCGCCGTCGCGGAGACGGCGCTCACGTTCCCCTACGTGCCCGGCTTGCTCTCGTTTCGCGAGGTCCCCGTCCTGCGCGAGGCGTTCCGTAAGATTGCCGGCCCGATCGACCTGCTCCTCGTCGACGGACAGGGCTACGCGCACCCGCGACGCTTCGGCCTCGCGTGCCATCTTGGTCTGCTGCTCGACCTCCCGGCGATCGGCTGCGCGAAGTCGCGCCTCCTCGGCGAACACGAGATGCCCGCGGAGGCCGCCGGCAGCCGCGCCGGCCTGCGCGACGGCGGCGAGCTGATCGGCAGCGTGCTGCGCACCCGCGACGGCGTGCGCCCGCTCTACATCTCCGTCGGCCACAGGATCGGCCTCCGGGCGGCCGAGCGCTGGGTCCTCCGCTGCTGTCGCGGCTTCCGATTGCCGGAGCCAACCCGGCTGGCGGACAAGGCGGCCGGCGGACGCGCCCCTGCGCCGTCCACGCGTAGCGACGCGCTTCCGGCTGTGGCGCTCCGGTAGTACACTGGGAGCGATGGACGAGCTCAAACAGCAACTCGATGAGATCACCGACCGCATCAGCCACGCACTGATGCGTCTTTGACGTCGCCGCACTCGAGGACCAGGCTCAGCAGCTCGAGCAGGAGTCGGCCAGGCCCGGCTTCTGGGACGACCAGCAGGCTGCCCAGGACACCATGAAGCGCCTCGCCGAGCACAACGCCACGATCGAACGGTGGCGTGGCCTCGAGCATCGCGCCGCCGAGGCCAGGGAGCTCGTCGGACTGGCCGAAAGCGAGCCCGACGCCGAGCTCGCCGCCGACCTCGAGCGCGAGGTCGCCGCGCTGCTGGCCGAGCTCGACCAGCACGAGCTGGAGCTGACCTTCGCCGGCCCCTACGACGGCCGCGACGCGATCCTCGCCATCCACGCGGGCGCCGGCGGCACAGAGTCGCAGGACTGGGCGGAGATGCTCCTGCGCATGTATCTCCGCTGGGCGGAGGCTCGCGGCTTCCAGACGAACGTCCTCGACGTGATGCCCGGCGAGGAGGCCGGCATCAAGAGCGCCACCGTCGAGGTGCGCGGTCAACTCGCGTACGGGTACCTCCAGGCCGAACGCGGCGTCCACCGCCTCGTGCGCCTCTCGCCGTTCGACGCAGACCACGCGCGCCACACGTCGTTCGCGCTCGTCGAGGTGCTGCCCGAAGCGCGCAGCGCCGCCGAGGTGAAGATCGGCCCGGAAGACCTGCGCATCGACATCTATCGCGCGAGCGGCCACGGCGGCCAGCATGTTCAGAAGAACGCCACTGCCGTTCGCATTACCCACCTCCCTTCGGGCCTCGTCGTCACCTGCCAGAACGAGCGCTCGCAGTCGCGCAACAAGGAGAGCGCGCTCAAGGTGCTCGAGGCTCGGCTGCTCGTGCAGGAGCTGGAGCGTCAGGCCGAGCAGCGCTCCAAGCTGAAAGGCGAGCACGTCGCCGCGGGCTGGGGCAACCAGATCCGCAGCTACGTCCTGCACCCCTACAAGATGGTGAAGGACCACCGCACCGACTTCGAGGTGAGCGACGCCGAAGGCGTCCTGGAGGGTGACCTGGACCCGTTCATGATGGCCTACCTCAAGTCCAAGATGGGCGCCAACGGCGCATGAGCAGGATCGCCGCGCTAGCGCTCGCGTTCATTCTCGTCGCGCTCGCGTCGGTCTCGATCGCCGGAGCCCAGAGCGGCATCGACGTCAGCGATGTCCATGCGACGAGCGATTTCCCGAACGGCATTTCGTTCAGTGTCACCGCCTCTGCGGACGCCGGCTTCGACGAGGTCGTGCTGCGCTACAGCATCGCGCCGGACGGCGTCCGGACCACCGTCGTGCCCGAATGCACTGCCGGCGCCGTGATGACCTGCCGGTATGACCTGGAGGCGGGCGCGCGCACGGCGCTCATCCCGGGCGCAGAGATCACCTACCTCTGGTCGCTCACCAGCGGCGGGGTCACACAGGAGACCGAGCCGCAGCTCATCATGTACGAAGACAGCAGGTTCGAGTGGCAGACCATCAGCAACGGCAACCTCACCGTCTGGTTCTACGACGCGAGCGAGGACGAAGCGCGCGGCATCCTGCAGGCCGGCCGGGAGTCGCTCGATAACATCGGCGCGCTGCTGGAGACGAGCGTCGGGTTCCCGGTCAAGATCTTCTACTACCGCACCGCCGAAGAGATGCAGCCCGCGATCCTATCGAGCGACGCGGGCGGCGTGGTCACCCTGGGCGAGGTTGTCTACTCCGACACCGCCATGGTCTCCGCGGACGAGGCGCCCGGCGATATCACGCGCCACGAGATTGCGCACATCGTCGTGCGCGAGGCCCTCGGCCGTCGTGCCGGCATTCCAGACTGGCTCCATGAGGGCATCGCGGTGTATGCGCAGCTGCAGCCGCTGCCCGACCAGCGGCGCGCCGTCGATCTCGCCATCGAGTCCGGCGACATCATCTCCGTCCGCAGCCTCAGCTCGTCTAGCAGCGGCGCGCTCAGCAGCAGGGTGTCGCTCTTCTACGGCCAGTCGTGGAGCCTCGTGCAGTTCCTGGTGGACATGCACGGCCAGGAGCAGTTCGCGGCCTTCGTCCGCGCCTTCAAGGACGGCGCGGCCACGGGAGACGCGCTGCAGGAGGTCTACGGCTTCGACCAGGACGGGCTGGAGAACGCCTGGCGAGAGAGCGTGGGGCTGCCGCCGCGCGACGTGCCGGAGCCGGCCGACCCCCAGCAGGAACCGACGCCCAATCCCACCGCCGACGACACGGTCGAGCCGGACGACGACGGAGGCCTGCCAGTCGTTATCATCATCGTGATCATCGCGGTCACGGCGGTGCTGGCTGGTGGGCTCGTGCTCGCGGCGGTCGCCCTGTACCGGCGTTACGGCGGCTAGCGCTCGGTCGACGCGGTGCCTTCGCCGAGCGATGGGTTGTCCCGGCTGAGGGGCAGTTCTAAGGCCCCGAAGTACCCCGGCCGGTACTCGTAGACGCCGTACGTGCTCCTGCCGGCGTCCGTCGTGTAGTACATGGTGCGGCCGCCTTGCTCGTACGTCTGGAACTGGTCGAACTCCAGCAGCCAGACGTACTCGATCTGCGGCGTCGTCCGCGTACACGACGGATCGCAGGCGTGCCCCTTGTCCGAAAGCTGGCTGATCGCGGTCAGGTCCTCCTCCAGGATTCGGATGTCCAGCTCATCTTTGTAGAGCATGACGAGCTCCGGGTAGATGAACCCGACAGACACCACGGCCGGTTTGCGCACCGCGTCATCCTCGGTGAGCGCGCGCAACTCGTGGGCGAACGCCATCTGGTTCCGCAGCGTTTCGATGTCGGAGAGCAGCATCCCCTTGCCGATGCGCGCGCTGCTGAAGGTCTCGGTTGTGATGCCAACCGTGTCGTCCGGCGTCGTGACGTCGACGAAGCCGGCTAACACGATCACCGCCAGCGTCCCCACCAGCACCGCGCGGCTCATGTAGCGCGCCATCAGGAAGAAGCCGAAGGGGAAGACCGGGACGAGGTAGGCGATCTCGTGCGGCAGCCGTCCGTACGTGTAGAACAGCACGACGATCGCCGCCGCCCACGTTAGTACGTGCGGGTCGCGCAGCAGGTCGCTCGGCAAGCTACGCAGCCGCGGTAGCGAGAGCAACCCGCCGACGATCACCGCCAGCCCGCCGATGATGCCCAGGCCGTCCTTGCCGAGGCGCTTGATGAACTCCTCGTAGTGCACCTTCTCGTCGTAGAAATTGAGGAAGTTCAGCCCGTAATCCATCAGCACCAGCGTGTACGCGACGAGCGTCGTCGCCAGACACGCTACCGTCATCGGGCGGATCTGGTTGCGCTCGTCCGTCCGCCAGAGCAGCAGCCAGAACACCGGCAGCATGAAGAGCGATGTGAGCCTGAAGCCCGCCGCGATCCCCAATAAGAATCCCGCGAGGCTGGCCTGTTTGTTCAGCAGCGCCAGGTACGTCCCCAGCACGAAGGTCAGCGCCCACATGTAGTCCATGGTCATCACGCTGTTGACCCAAAGCAGCGGCGCGAACGCGAAGCCGAGCGTGAGGATGCCCCTGTGCGGCACATCGAGCTTCTTCGCCAGCAGGGCGAACAGGTACAGCCCCACGACGGAGATGAAGACCGTGCTCAGGTTCGTCCAGATCCAGCCCTGCTGGACGGCGGCCGCCGTCACCAGCTCGTGCAGCGGATAACCCGGCAGCCGCGAGGGCAGGTATTCGCCGTGCTCCCACAGGTAGTCCGCCGTCAGCGCCACGCGCCATGCGTCGGGGTCTGTCCCATATCCCAGGTCCAGCCAGTACGCCCGCGATGCGATGTACGCGATTGCCAGCCCGGCGAACGTGAGCGGCGCGGTGAAGTCGAGGTCGGCCAGCTGGTCGAAGAGCTGCCGGACGCTGATCGTGCACTTCGATGTGGAGGTGGGGGCGAGCGCCTCTGTCGCCTCCATGCCTAGCGCGGGATGATCAGGTTGCTCGCCGGTGACGCTGCCGGCGGCTGCCCTGGATCGGTTTCGGTCGTCTCACCGGCCTGCCGGGCAGGCCCGGGCGGCGCGCCCTCAGCGGTCTTCTGAATGGCCTCCAGCAGGCCCGCTTCGTCGACCGCGCCGGCGATTGCGGCCTGGTCGTTGATCACGATGTACGGCACCGCGCGCACGCCCAGCTGCTGCGCCAGCCGCGGGAACTCGCTGATCTCGATGGCCGAGGCGTCAATGTGCGTGCTCGCCAGCGCGAGCCGGTACGCCGCGCGCACGACGCCCGGGCAGTGCGGGCAGGTGGGTGTCACGTAGACCGCGATCGAAGCCTTATCGGTGAGCTTCTTCAGCCGCTTCGCGGTCTCCGCGCTCACCGCGGCCTTCTGCCGGGAGGCTTCGATGATCGTCTCGACAAAGTTCGGGAACTCGTTCCCGCCGGGTACGCCGAAGAAGCGGAGCGGCCGGTTCGCCGGCCCGCGCAGCACGGCCGCCGGGATCTTGTCGACGCCGAGCTTCGCCGCCTCCTCGCGCGCGTCCGCGAACTCGTGCGTGGTGAGCGACACGCGGTCGCTCAGCGAGGCGAGCTCCTCGTAGAGCTTGCGCGCGTCGTCGCACGTCGCGCACTCCTCGCGGCCGGGCACGTAGAGCCGGGAAGGGCGCTGGGTGAAGAAGTCGAGCTTCACCTTGCCCTCCAGCTCTCGCTCGAAGCGCTGCTTGATGTACTCCTGCTCTCGCAGCGGGATCACGGTTCCTGCTCCTCGTCCGAAGTCGCAGCGTCGGTCGCTGGCTGGCTCCCGAAGTGACGCCAGGCGACGTAGAGCCGTTGCAGGCCCGTCGCCAGCGCCATGATCGCCAGGATCCAGAGGCCGATGCGTACCTGATCTATGATAAGCACCGCCGACAGTAGGATCACCCTCTCCGCGCGCGTGAACAGGCCCTCGCGCAGGTCCAGGCCGTAGTTCTTCGCCTGCGCGCGCACGTAGCTCACCAGCCAAGACCCGGCGATCGCGGCGAAGCACAGCACGACCTCCTCGCGGTCGCCGCGCGACGCGAAGTAGAACGCCAGCCCGCCGAGCACCGCCGCCTCCGACAGCCGGTCGAGCGCCGAGTCGAGGACGGCGCCGAAGCGCGTCGCGCGGCCGGTCGCGCGGGCGAGCGCGCCGTCCAGCACGTCGATGGCGCTGAAGCCGAGCATCATCAGGCCGGCGGCCAGGAATTGGCCCCGCGCGGCGAGCGCAGCCGCGCCCACGTTCCCGGCGAAGCCCAGCAGGCTCAGGTGGTTCGGTGTCGCGCCGGTGCGCGCAAGCACGCCGACGATCGGGCCGGTAATCCGAGCAGGCACGCTGTGCGGCAGCAGCGTGAACGACCTCAAACGGCCCATCGTGGTTAGCCCACTCGCTCCACATCGCGACGCCGGCTCGCCAGCCGGCGTTCGTGGAGCAGCCGTTCGTAGTACGACAGTACCTGTTGGGAGACGCGCTCCCAGCCGTATCTCTGTGCATGCTGCCTGGCCTGTTCGGCCATCCGGCGTCGCTTGCGCTGGTCCCCCAGCAGCTCCAGCAACGCCTCCGCCAGGCCGTCCGCGTCGCCGGGCAGCGCCAGCAGCCCCTCCACGCCGTGTGTGAGCACCCCCGCGTAGCCTTCGATATTGCTCGCCACGATCGGCAGCCCCGCGGCCATCGCCTCCAGCAGCACGATGCCCTGGCTCTCGAAGCCGGTCGCCGGCGCGCAGAAGACGTCCGCCGTGTGGTGGTAGCGTGGCAGCTCTTCGTACGATGCGTAGCCGCAGAACACCACGTCCGCCAGCCGCTGCGAGCGCACCGCGCGCCGGTAGCGGTCGAAGCTACCCGCGCCGACGACGATCAGCCGCGTATCCGGCCGTTCCTGCTTCACGCGAGCGTACGCGCGGATCAGGTAGTCGAGCCCCTTTCGCTTCTCCGGCCGCCCGACGAAGAGGATGTTCAGCTTGTCGTCGCGGAACTGCGGCACCGGCTTGGCGTCCGCGGCGAAGCGCGCCACGTCGACGCCGTTTGGGATGATGTTGTAGTAGCCGGGGAAGTACTGCTCGACGAAGCTCGCCGCGGCCTCGGACACGGCGATCTTGCCGTCCAGCCGCCGGAACCAGCGTCGCAGGTGCCGCCGTCCCCAGCTATAGAAGAACTGCGCCTTCTCGCGGCTGGCGTGGAATGTCCCCACGTTTACGGCCTCCGAGTAGCGCAGGAAGTGGATCGGCAGCACGGGCATGAACGGCTCGTGCACGTGCACGATGTCGAACTGCTCCTCGGCCAGCACGCGGCGCACCGGCGGCGCCAGCGTGAGCGACAGCGAGATGCGCGCCAGCGAGCCGCTCGCCGGCACGCTCAGCGGCCGCTTGCCGATCGTGATCACGCCATCGTCGTCGACCTTCTTCGACGCCGGTGCGACGATGAGCGCCTCGTGGCCCGCCGCGACGAACTGCTCGCGCAGGTGCGCGCAGTGGCTGTTCACGCCGCCCGGCACGGTCCAGTCGTACGGTGAAACGAGCGCGATTTTCACGAGCGCACCCGCCGCAGAAAGCTGCCAATCGTCGGCAGCCAGCCCATCTGGCGCGGCGTCGCGCGGATGCCGCGCCATTGCTGCCGCGCCACCTGCACCAGGCCCAGCTCGCGCATCGACGGGTAGCGGCCCACAACGGCGCTCGTCTCGCGCGCGACGATCGCGCGGCGAAGCTCGTCCGCCGTCGTGCCTTCGAACACGGTGTGGCAGGCGCCGATCGCCTCTAGGAAGTGAGCGTCGCTGCCGCCGACCTCGGCCAGGTGGTAACGCTCCGAGTTCAGCCGCTGCGCCTTCTTCGCGGTTACGCGCGCCGCCGGGCTGCCCGAACGCTCGATGCCGTCGAACGAGACGCCGGGAGCGTGCTCGCGCAGCACGCGCTCGATCGTCCGCTGGCCGGCGCTTCGCGTTAGCCAGCTCATCGGGTGGGGGATGATCGCCAGGCCGCTCTGGCGATGGATCTCCTCCAGCGTCGGCGCGAGCGGCTGAAGCCCCGGGACGAGCTCCTCGATGAACAGCGCGACGACGTGCCCTTCGGTCGTCGTCACTTCCTCACCCACGACGACCTCGAAGCGGTAGCTGCCGCGCGCCCAGGCGTCGCGCGCTTCGTGCGCTGCGCGGATCTCGTCGTGCTCGGTGATGGCGATGACGTCCAGCGCAGTGTGCTCCTCGACATAATCGAGCAGCTCCGGTATCTCCGCCATGCCGTCGCCGTGCGCCGTGTGGATGTGCAGGTCGGCGGTTCCCACGAGCGCTATTGTAGCGCACCCGAAGCTGCCGGCTGTTGCTGGGGCTCCTTCGCCCAGATCCTCTCCAGCACGGCCCACTGGCCGGGGTCCTTGCGCAGCCGCTCCTCGAACAGCGCCAGCAGCCGCGCGCCGTTCGCGCGCAGGTCGCGTTCGGAGTCTCCCGTGCGCACGAGCTCCAGCGGCGGCCCGATGTCCACGCGAAAGCGACGGCCCGGTAGCCGCGACGACCACGCCGGGAGCAGGTCGCAGTTCGTGCGCAGCGCGATGTCGACGGCGCCCAGCGGGATGCTCGCCTGCGCGCCGCAGAACGGCATCGGCACGCCGGTGCCCAGCACATCGCGGTCGAACAGGACCGCCACCAGCCCGCCCGATTTGATGCGCGCGATGGCCGTCCTTAGCCCGCCGAAATCAGCGCTGGCGGACGAGTGACCGTGACGGGTGCGCAGCCGGTCGATGAAATCGGACAGCTCCTGAGGCTCGAGCGGCTCCGTGATGCCCGTGATCAAGAAGCCCTCCGCGGCCAGTCCCTGCACGGCCATCTCCGGGTTCCCGAAGTGCGTGCTCGCGATCACCGCGCCGCGCCCGGAACGTTCGGCCTCGCGCAGATACTCCTCGCCGTGCAGGTCGAGCCGCTCGCGGCGGAAGCGCGCGACGTCCATGCGCGCGATGTGCAGCAGGTCGGCGTAGTAGCGCGTCGCGTTGCGAAAGACCTCGCGCGCCGCGCGATGCACATCGCGCTCGGACGCTTCCGGGCCCATCACCTGGCGCATGTTCGCGCACACCGCTTCGCGCGCGTCCGAGCGCAGGAAGTACGCCCCGTCGCCCACCACCAGCGCGATGCCGTAGAGTGCGGCCATCGGCAGCCGGGCGAGCAGCAGGTAGGCCAGCCGCAGGGCGTAGTACTTCCACACGGGACGAAGCTTAGCGCTCTGAGGTGAGGAGTGCCCGTGTCACGGACGCGTCGCCATGAGCCCAGAGCGGATGGAACAGGTACCACTGCTCCGGATGCCGCCGCAGGGCCGCTTCCAGCGCGCCGGCGATCTGCTGGGTCAGCGCATGCACGTCGTGCTCCTCATCGCCGGTGGGCTCGTATCGCACGCTGCGCACGTCGATGATCGGGCGGATGAGCTGGTCCTCCTCAGGACCGCGCAGCACCATCGCCGGCACCACCCAGGCGCCCGTGCGCAGCGCGATGCGCGCTGGCGCCGCGGAGAACTGCGCTGGCCGGCCAAAGAAGTCGACCGTGACCACCTGGTCCTCGGGGGGCACGTCGATCAGCATCGCCAGGATCTCGCCACGACGGAGCGCGCGGAACACGCCGATGCCCACGCGCTCTCGTGGGATCACCTTCATGCCCAGCTTCTCACGCGAGCTGTGTACGAGCCGGTCCAGCTTGGCGTCGCGGAACGTGTCGACGATGACGTTGATCGGGTAGTCGTGCGCGGCCAGGGCGCCCGCGCCCAGGTCCCACACGCCGAAGTGCATCGTCACGATGAGCACGCCGCGACCGGATTCCACCGCCTCGTTTAGCTCGTGCCACTGCGTGAAGACCAGACGCCGGCGTACTTCG
>JBBDNH010000296.1:0-2187 GCA_040877745.1 Dehalococcoidia bacterium | reverse complement strand
CGCCATCGTGCTGCTCACCGGCGGCACCATCTGGGCCGCCGTCCACGACGAGGAGCAACCTGAGCACGCCGTCAACGGCCAGGAGACGCCGGGCCCGGACGGCGGCGCCGATGTCCTCATTACCCTGCACGACCCCGACTGGGCCGTCGATGCCGAACCCACCTCCTTCGCTGCCGGCCCGGTCGGGTTCAGCGTGGAGAACGCTGGCTCCTTGATCCACAACTTCCGCGTCATCAGCACGGACCTCGCCCAGGACGCCCTGCCGCTCGACGACTCCGGCTTCGAGGTCGATGAAGCACAGGTGGACGTCGTTGCAGAGCTCGGCGAGATAACGGCCGGAGACATCGTGCCGCTCATGACGGAGCTGGCGGCAGGGCCCTACGTGCTCATCTGCAACATCCCGACACACTACGACGCCGGGATGCACACCGCATTCACGGTCGAATAGCAAGCGCATCCCGCCGAAGCACGAACGGCCCTCTACGTGAGAGCCGCTATTAGTTCCGGCGAACGTCGGTCTATCGTCGCTCGAGCCCGAGCTGCCGCAACTCCGCCTCCACATCGTCCCAACGCGGCTCTTTCGACTCGGCCTCCTCGCGCGCGTACCACTTGAAGAAGACCACCGTCATGTACGTCCAGAGGATCGTCGTGCCGATCAGCTTCATCGCGCCGCCCGCGATCTGCTGGTCGTCGAGCGCCGTGAGACCCCAGATCCGCGGCGCCTCCGCGTAGTAGTCGTAGACCACCGTCTCGGAGAACGTGACGAACGACGCCATCACCGCGGGTAGCAGCGACTGCATGAACAGGTAGCCCATCTGCAGCGGCGCGGAGAGCCTCGGCAGCTCCGGCAGCGGGCTCAGGATCGGCCACCACATGATCAGGCCGGCGGCCAGCAGCGCCATGTGGGCGAACAGGTGGAAGACATGCACCCGAAGCTGCAGGTCGATCATCTCCGGCAGGTGGAAGAAGAGCAGCGCCGCGTTGAACAGGGCAAACGCGAAGACCGGCTTCGTGATCACCCGCGCGACGGGCATCGCGCCGGGCGCCCGCAGCAGCGCCTGCCACAACCACGCAGGAACGCCGGCCAGCAGCAGCGGCGCCGCGATCAGCGTCAGGATCACGTGCTGCACCATGTGCGCGGTCGCCAGGTAGTGCTCCGACAGGTCGTGCAGCGGCGAGCCGGAGGCCACGTAAATCCACAGGACGCCTGCTGTGAACAAGGCGACCTGGCTGCGCTTCACGCGCGCGGCGTCCGAGATCCGGTCGCGCAGCATGATGACCGCGTAGAGGTATGCCGCCTCCAGCAGGACGCAGAGCATCACCACGTCTGGATGCGGGTTCCAGTCGAGCCACTCGTATCCGCCGATGTGCAGGAAGGGCATCGGCTACCTCAGCTGGGGAGACCTCAGACCAGGCTCGCTCCCAGCGTCGCGAGCACCACAAAGAACAGCGCGGCGACCAGCATCATGCCGCCGGCGAAGGCGATCGAGAAGAGCCTGCTATCGAAGCGCAGGTGCATGAACCACAGCACGACCAGCACGAACTTCATCGCCGAAAGCACCATCAGGATGCCCAGCAGCACGCCGTCTGCGAGGTCGAGGTAGTAGAACGCCACCTCGATCATGGTAACGACGGCGAGGATCAGGCCAACCTGCAGGTACGTGGTCGCGGTGGGGTGGCCCTCTGGCGGCGGAAGCAGTTCGGCCTCCGCCTCCTCCTGCGAAGGGGCCGGCTGCGGCCAGCGCAACTCGATGGGCGACAGCGCGAGCGCCATGCCAAGGACACCGAGCGCCACAAGCGGGATGCCCAGCAGGTAGCCGGGGTTCTCGAAGAACTCCTTGCCGCCTCCAGCCAGTATGTACGTCGCGAACGTTAGCATGTTCTCACACACTAGGTCTGGACCAGGTAGACGAGCGTGAAGATCACGATCCAGACCACGTCGACGAAGTGCCAGTACAGCCCCGCAAGCTCGATGTTGAGCGCATTCTCGTGCGTGATCCGTCCTCGCGCGGCCATCACGAATAACGAAAGCAGGATCAGCACTCCCACGGACACGTGGGCGCCGTGGAAGCCGGTGAGCACGAAGAACGTCGTGCCGAACAGGTTGGCGTTCAGCGTCAGGCCCTCGTTGTAGAACTCCGTGAACTCGAACGCCTGGCCGGCCAGGAACGTGACGCCGAGCAGCGC
>JBBDNH010000295.1:0-2188 GCA_040877745.1 Dehalococcoidia bacterium | reverse complement strand
AACTCTAGTTGCGAAGATCAGAACCATTTGATACTTTACAGGCGTAAAGTATCATTCCATACCGTGATTCGATACTTGAGTACTACTCAATGACCATCGACGTCAGCCCCGTCGGGCGCTGGGAGAAGTCACTAGAAGGCTACACGACCTTCCTGCCGGCGCCGCTGCCACGCACGCTTGACATCAAGCCCGAACTGGTCTACCTGCTCGACAGCGCGTCACGTGCCGTGTCGGTGCTCGCGGGTATTGGCGAGACGTTGCCGAACCCGTACCTTCTGATCAGGCCCTTCATGCGCCGGGAGGCCGTCCTGTCGTCACGCATTGAAGGAACGCAGGCATCGCTGTCCGACCTCTTCATCTACGAGGCGTCCGAGCGCCCCCAAGACCCAAGCGGCGATGCGCGAGAAGTCGCGAACTATGTCGTCGCCCTCGAACACGGGCTGGAGCGTGTAACCGACCTCCCGCTCAGCGTTCGGCTCATGAACGAGATGCACGCCCTCCTGCTCGAAGGCGTTCGAGGCGAAGACAAGATGCCGGGCGATCTCCGCAACCGTCAGGTCTGGATTGGCGAGCAGGGGACGAGCGTCGAGGAGGCGCGCTTCGTTCCGCCCCCGTGGCGCGCCCTGCCCGACCTCCTATCTGACTTCGAGCGCTTCCTCAACGAGGAGTCCCGCATGCCGCCGCTCATTCAGGCGGCCCTGATGCACTACCAGTTCGAAGCAATCCACCCATACACGGATGGAAACGGTCGCATGGGCCGGCTGCTCATCGTCCTCTTTCTCTGCACCAAGGGCGTCCTACGGACGCCGCTGCTCTACCTGAGCGCCTACTTCGAGCGCCTGCGAGACGACTACTACGACCAGCTCCTTCGCGTGAGCAAGACCGGCGACTGGGGCCCCTGGCTGCGCTTCTTTCTCAGGGGCGTAGAACTGCAAGCTCGAGATGCCGCGGCTCGCTCCAGACGCCTGCGTGCCCTCGAAGAACGCTATCGGTCCAAGCTCCAGGGCGTGCGCTCCGGCAACACGCAGCGGCTCCTAGATGAAGTCCTGATGCGGCCGTTCATCACCGCCCAGCACGCGGCGCGCATGCTCGACGTCACCTTGCCAGCTGCGCGAAAGCTGCTTGAGCGCTTCGTGTCGCTCGGTATTCTGACCGAGGATCGGTCGAGCAGGCCGCGCCTGTACTTGGCGCGCGAGCTCTTGCGGGAAATCGAGCGGCCGCTAGCTGAAGAGCCGTCGGAGCAGCTCCTGCTCCTAGACGGCTAGCCCTACCCCTCCAGCCGCGCCTTTAGCGCCGACAGCGAGCGGTCGAACGTGCGGCGCGCGAGGAGCGACATCCACGGGGCGGCGAACGGGGTGAGCGGCCCATCGACGTCCAGGCGCAGCGTCGCGAGCGTTCCCTCGCCCTCAGCCTCGGCCACGTGGTCGACGGCGAGCGTGAGCCCGAACGGCCTCTGGTTCCGCCACGCGAACGAGCGGCCTTCGCGCACCTCCACCACCTCCCACTCCGCCGGCAGCACGCCGTAGGTCTCGCGCACTCGCGCTCGGAAGCCCGGCGCCAGCGCGCCGTCCGAGAGCGCCGTGAGCTCCCGGAAGTGCGGCACCCAGTCGAGCCACGAGTCGAAGTCGACGTACGCCTCGTACACGCGCGCCGGCGGTGCGGCAATGAAGGCCGATCGCGATACCGAGAACAGATGGGCGCTCCTTCCCTGGTAGGCCCAGTATAGGCGACCGAGCCGCCGCCGCTGTGCTACATTCGACGCTGGGAGCCCAGCGCAGCGTCATGTCTCATGTTTAAGGAACCCTGGAGCCGCACGCTCTTCGCCGTCGCCGTGGCGCAGTTCATCGCGCTGGGCGGAGGCAACCTCGTCTTCCCGTTCATGCCCTTCTACGTCGAGGACCTCGGCATCGAGGGCGAAGGCAAGATCGCGCTCTGGTCCGGCTTCCTCGTGACCGCCACCGGCACCATGCTCTTCATCTTCTCGCCCATCTGGGGCGCGCTGGCCGACCGCTTCGGGCGCAAGCCGCTCCTCCTGCGCGCCTACGCCGGGGCCATGGTCACGATGACGCTCCAGGGGCTGGCGCAGAACGTCTGGCAGCTCTTCTTTCTCAGGGCGCTCCAGGGCGCGTTCGTCGGTACCATCCCCGCCGCAACCGCGCTCGTCGCCGCCAGCACCCCGCGCGAGCGC